>CAIVEA010000125.1 GCA_903904765.1 uncultured Chloroflexota bacterium | reverse complement strand
CAGAGAACCCTCAACCCCATCCCTTCTCCCTCAGGGCGAAGGGTGTAATACCATCTTACTTCCCCTCTCCAAAGCGGTACTCCGCGTGTTGGAGAGGGTGATTGGTCGGGGGAATTTACGCTTGCGCGCCGCAGGCGTTCCCCCGACCAATTAGAGGGGTGAGGTTCTTCAAAAACCTACCCTTGAAAGGGGGCTGGGGGTGAGGGTGTTCTTTCACCCCTCCTCGATATAGAACGCCAGCAAACCCTCGTAAGTGCCGGCGCGGGGTCGCCAACCATCGGCCTCGCGGTCAAAGATGGGCAGTTTAGTCAGCCAGATATACGGGATGCCATCCAATTCATTCACTGGAGTCGACTCGTTCAACACCGTCGCCACCGCCGCGATTCGCACCCCCAACCGCCGCAGCAGCGCCATCGAACTGCTCACCGTGCCGGACGATAGCCGCGCATCATCCACCAGCAGCACGCCGTTGGGCAGCGCCCGCAGCCGTTCGGTCACACGCGGGTCGAGATACAGCTTTTGCTGCGCGGCAGGATGTGACGTGCCGGACGACACCGCAATCCCCATCTCCTCGCCAATCCACGCTTTAGGCGCGGCCACCACCAGATTCCCGGCCTCATCCACACGCGGCTTGCCTTTTTGCAACGTGGTGTGCAGCGTATAGTTGCCGGACTGCCGTGCAATCTCCTGCGACAGCTTCGACCCCAGCGTTTCCGGTGCGACCACGCCATCGAAGGCGATGCCCTGCGCCCGTATACGCCTCAAAATCTCCCCGCCCATCACCGTCAGATCGAACGGGTAACGCTCATTGGTCATCAGCAGCGCAATCCAGAAACCGTGATCAGTTTCGGCAAAGCGCAGATCGAGCAGTAGCGGCGACTCGGCGCTGCCGATATTGGCGAGGTAGAACGGGCTGGTGAGCAGGGGCGCAGGCGTGCCAACGGCGGGCTGCACGCGCACCTGCATCGGCAGCGTCAGGGTTTGCGGCGGGCGCAGCACATGGCGCAAGATGCGCTCCGCAGGCACTTCGATCAACGGTTGTGACATGATGGACTCCCACAGTCTGTCCAATACCGTGTGGAATTATGCCGCGCTGACTTCAGTTCTACCAACGCCGCCCGATAGTTTTGCCCGTTGAACGCGGCGCAGCACGCGGCAAAAAAGGCAGGTTCGCCACCCTGAAAAATTGGACTTATCCATGTGCTTATTTTGTAACGCGGATTCCTACCACAAATCCAAAGCACTTGTTACACTGTCCCAATCCTTGTGCTTTTGGAGCAAAAGATTATGACCGCAACCAGCAAATTGAATTTGGTTCAACCTGCCGATTTATTCCGCCTACGATTTGTTCAGGGGGCTGCCATCTCTCATGATGGCAACTTCGCCGCTTACACCGTATCGCACAGCGATATTGAAGCTAACAAAGAATATGCCGCCATCTGGATTGCTGACCTGCGTAGCGGCGAGACCCGCCAGCTCACCAGCGGCGCGACGATGGATGCCGCCCCCGCTTGGTCGCCGGATGACAAGTTCATCGGTTTCATGTCCACCCGCAGCGAAGGCAAACCGCAGCTTTTCGTCATTCCGGTGGATGGTGGCGAAGGCCGTCAGGTGACGACCTTCAAGCAGGGCGTGGGCAGCGGCCCGGCGTGGTCGCCGGATGGCAAAAACCTAGCCTTCACCGCCGTCCCCATCGAAACCCCGCGTGACCCCTCGCTCCCGTACCGCGTCACACGCTTCGTCTACCGCATCAATAACATGGAATATCTCGATGATGTGGTGCAGGATATCTACATCATCCCGGCGGCAGGTGGCGAAGTGCGCCGCGTCACCAATGACCCTTGCATGAATATCGCTCCTCAATGGTCGCCGGACGGCAAGGAACTGCTGTTCTTCACGTCCGCCTTCCCGGATGTTCCCGATACGCTGCTACCACGCATACGGATTGCCGATCTGGTCAGCGGGCAAATCCGCGACCTGACGGGCAACTGGGGTTATGCTTACGGCGCGGCGTGGCTGCCGGATGGCAAGAACATCGCCTATGTAGGCGTGGAACGCGGCAAGCCGATGGGTTCCAAGAATGATATGTGGGTGGTCAGCAGCGCCGGCGGCAAGCCGGAATGCCGCACAGCCAGCCTGAAACCGGGCGTGGGCGGCGGCCTGCAAGCCGACATGCCCGTCATGGCGATGACCATGACCTTCCCCATCTCCAGCGACGGCAAGACCGCTCTAATCAACGCGCAGATCGGTGGCACGGAGCATGTCTACCGTGTGTCGCTCAGCGGCGCAGAACACTGGGAAGCGGTGGTGGAAGGTGATCGCGCCTGTATGCTAATGGGCGCGGGCGAACGCCAGATCGTCTACTTGGCGAGCGACTTCCAGACCCCCACCGATCTCTACACCTGCGATATTGAAGGCGCGAACGAGATGCGCCTGACCAACCTGAATCAGGAATGGCAGGCCAGCGTCGCCCAGCCCAAAGTGGAACGCCTGCTGTTCCCCGGCGTGGATGGCGTGCAGGTCGAAGGCTGGATTTACACCCCGCCGGAGGGCAAAGCACCCTATCCCACCATCCTCTATATTCACGGCGGGCCGCATGGCGCGTTCGGCAGCACCTTCCACTTCGACTCGCAAATGCTGTGCGGTGCGGGTTACGCGGTGCTGATGGTCAACCACCGCGCCTCTACTGGCTACGATGACTCGTTCTCCACCGCCATCAAGGGCGACTGGGGCAATCTGGACTACAACGATCTGATGTCCGGCGTGGACTATGCCATCGCCAAAGGCATCGCCGACCCCGACAAACTGGGCGTGTGCGGGCTTTCGGGCGGCGGCAACCTGTCGTGCTGGGTGGTCGGTCAAACTGATCGTTTCAAAGCCGCTGTACCGGAAAACCCTGTCACCAACTGGGTGAGCTTCTACGGCGTGAGCGATATTGGCGTGTGGTTCGCCACCGAGGAACTGGGCGGGCATCCGCACGAAATCCCGGAGGTGTATGCCCGCTGCGCCCCCATCACCTACGCGCACCGCTGCAAAACACCCACGCTGATGATTCAGGGCGAACACGACTGGCGCTGCCCGCCGGAACAGTCGGAACAGTTCTACACGGTGCTAAAGGCCAACGGTTGCACGGTGGAGATGCTGCGCTTCCCGAACTCGGCGCACGCCGCATCCATCGCCGGAGCGTTGCCCGTCCGCAAAGCGCACAACGACGCGCTGATGGACTGGATGAACCGCTATGTGAAGGGCGAAAAGAAGTAGATTGCAAATTCGGGTACACTAGGGCGATAGGCGGCGGCAGCAAACCTGTTCGCCGTCCATCGCAAGGTCAATGTGTAGTCATCGTTGGAGGTAGGACGTGCAACGGCACGTCCGCCTTTTTTCTCCTCGCTCCCTATTGTGGCAACTGCATCGGCGAGGGTAAGAGCATTCGCTTTTTATGTTTTAGGGGAAAAAATATGAAAAAATTCGTACTCGTGGCGCTGTTATTGATGATGGCAACTTTCGCTGTCGCCAGCGCCCAGACTTCGGATACGGTCATCTGGTCAATCACCGGTGACATCTCCACTCTGAACCGTGCGCTGGTGACGGATGGCAACTCGTTCACCGTGCTGGGCGCGTTGTTCGACGGCCTGTTCATCCCTAACCCCGAAACGGGTCTGCCGGAGCCGAATCTGGCGACGTGGACAGTCTCGGACGATGGCACGGTCTACACCTTCACCCTGCTCGAAGGGCTGAAGTGGAGCGATGGCGAACCGATTACCTCGGCGGATGTTAAGTTCACCTACGATGCGATCATGTCGGATGTGGTGGAATCGCCCCACAAGACCGCTATGGGTTCGATCGCCTCGGTGGATGTGGTGGATGACCGCACCTTCACCATCACCCTGAAATCACCGGACTGCACCATCTGGGGTTCGCTGGGTGGTTTCAGTGCGCTCACCCCGCTGCCTTCGCACCTGTATGCGGCGGACTTCAGCGACTTCATGACCAACCCGAATAATCTGGCTCCGACGGCCACCAGCGGCGCATTCATGTTCGACTCGTACAGTGCGGGCGAATATGTCCGCCTGACCGCCAATCCCAACTGGCACGGCGGCAGCCTGAACATCAACAACATCGTCTACCGCATCATCACCGATACCGCCCTGCTGAATCAGGCGCTGGAAACGGACACGGTGGACTACGGTTTCCTGTACCCCGACCAACTGGCGCAGATCACCAATACGGATATTTTCAACACCTTCCTGTATCCGAATCCCGAAGCGCCCATCGTCATCATGAACTTCCAAGACTCGGCCAACCCGCAGAATGCCTACGATGCCGATGGCAATCCGGTGCAACTGGTTCCCAACAAGTTCTTCGGCGACATTCGCGTCCGTCAGGCGATTGCGATGGGCTACGATAAGGCGGCGCTGGCGCTGACGCAGGGCGAGACTTCGGGCAGCGTGCAGTTGTCCGGCCCGATTGTCCCCTCGTTCTACGGCACGTATGACATGTCGGACATCGCCCCTTGGTCGTATGACCCCGAGAAAGCTACCGCGCTGCTGGCGGAAGCGGGCTGGACGGATACCAACGGCAACGGCACGGTGGACAAAGACGGCGTGGAATTTGAGGTTGATCTGATCTACAGCAAGATCACCGACCTGTGGAGCAACGCCGCCCTGATTATGCAAGATCAGCTCAGCCAGATCGGCATCAAGATCAACATCGTTGAGCAGGAATGGAGCGCCTACCTCGGCAACGTCCTGCTGCCCGGCAAGTATGACATCACCATCGTCGGCTTCGGCGGCGGTAACGAAGTGGATGGCATCGCTT
>CAIVEA010000124.1 GCA_903904765.1 uncultured Chloroflexota bacterium | reverse complement strand
TTCAAGAAACTTTCGAGATCGAATTGCAACGCTCCCTTGCCATCCGGTTTCACCGCAAATTCGCCGTATTTGACGGCAAGACGGCAAAACAAAAGTTAAACCACAAGCGTACTGTCCAGAATTGAACCTTTCCCGCCGTCATCTGGCATTTTCCCCTTACCGTTTGGCTGATTTTCCACTTTCTTTTGTTGCCACCGCATCCCCCATGTATAATTAGGCTGGATGTGGAGGAATGACACGGTGCGACGGCGCTGGACGTGGGGCATCTTCATGGCAGCGTTCGCGCTGTTCCAATCAGGCGCTGCTTATCATGCCTTCTCGCGTGTGCCGGATGCCGTCACGCTGCCGCCTGCGCTCTGGGATGGTGTGGTTGCGCTGCTGTGGCTGGTGATGGCCTGCGCGGTGTTATGGCGGCTGTGGCGCGGGATGGGTTCGCGGTTGGCTGTGCCATTCCTCAGCGGATTCAGTATCTACAGCGTGTTTCGGTTGTTTATATTTTCGCAGGCGGATTATGATCGCGGACGGTTGCCGTTCCTGACGATCATGCTGATTGTGTGTGTGGCAGCAGCCTTATTGTGGAACCGATACACGAATCGGATCACCAACGGAGTATCTTCTCATGACCGTAAACCCCAAGATTGAAAAGCTGCGCCGGATGCGCGCCGAAAGCCATGCCGGAGGCGGGCCAGAGCGCGTGAAGAAGCAGAAAGAGAATGGGCGGCTGACTGCCTATGAGCGATTGGACATTCTGCTCGACCCCGGTTCATTCCGGGAGTTGGATGCTTTCGTCACCCATCGCGCCACCGATTTCGGCATGGACAAGAAGAAGGTGCTGGGCGATAGCGTGGTGACGGGCTGGGGGACGATCAACGGGCGCTTGGTCTACGTCTACTCGCAGGATTTCACCGTGATCGGTGGCAGTTTGAGCGAAGTTCACGCCCAAAAAATCTGCAAGATCATGGAAATGGCGATGAAGACGGGCGCGCCGGTCATCGGCCTGAATGACAGCGGCGGCGCACGCATTCAGGAAGGGGTGGTCAGTCTGGGCGGGTTCGCAGATATTTTCCTGCGGAACACCATGAGCAGCGGGGTTGTGCCGCAGATCAGCCTCATCATGGGGCCGTGTGCGGGCGGGGCGGTGTACAGCCCTGCGCTGACCGACTTCGTGATTATGGTTAAAGACACCAGCTATATGTACATCACCGGCCCGGATGTGGTGAAATCGGTGACGCATGAAGATGTGTCGCACGAGGAATTGGGCGGCGCGATGGTTCATGCCACCAAGAGCGGTGTGTGCCACATGGTGGCGGATAACGAGAATCAGGGGCTGCTGCTGGTGCGCGAAATGATGAGCTACCTGCCGCAGAACAACATGGAAGACCCGCCGTTCTCGGCTACCACTGATGACCCGCTGCGTTCGGATGCCGAACTGGATGCGATCATCCCGGAGAACCCGAATAAGCCTTACGACATGAAGGACATTATCCGCCGCGTGGTGGATGATGGGCATTTCTTCGAGATTCACGAAAATTTCGCCATGAATATCGTGGTGGGGTTCGCCCGTCTGGGCGGGCATAGCGTGGGCATTGTCGCCAACCAACCGGCGGTGCTGGCGGGCGTGCTGGATATTGATGCCAGCGATAAGGCGGCGCGGTTTGTGCGCTTCTGCGATGCCTTCAACATTCCGCTGGTCACGTTCGTGGATGTGCCGGGGTACATGCCGGGGACGGCGCAGGAATACGCGGGTATCATCCGCGCTGGCGCGAAACTGTTGTACGCCTATTGCGAGGCCACTGTTCCCAAGTTGACCGTGACCACCCGCAAGAGCTACGGCGGTGCGTACTGCGTCATGAGCAGCAAGCACCTGCGCGGCGATCTGAATCTGGCGTGGCCGACGGCGGAAATCGCGGTGATGGGGCCGGATGGCGCGGTGAGCATCGTGTTCCGGCGCGAACTCGATCAGGCCGAAGATGCGGCGGCTAAAAAGACCGAACTGGCGAACGAATACCGCGAGAAATTTGCCAGCCCG
>CAIVEA010000123.1 GCA_903904765.1 uncultured Chloroflexota bacterium | reverse complement strand
GCACTATGGTGAACGCTGGGAAGGTGACGAGTGCATCCTCGAAGCCGAAGGCCGCGTGGTGCAGGCGCAGGCTTACGGCGAAAACCTCGTCCTCACCCGCCGCTACACCGTGCGTTTGGGCGAGAAACGCTTCTTCATGCACGATACGGTGGAAAATGCCGGCTGGTTGCCCACCGAACACATGCTCCTTTATCACATCAACGCGGGCTTTCCGGCAGTAGATGAAGGCTCGGAGCAGATCGCACCCGTGCTGAAACCGCCCACCGTGCCGGACGGCCTGCCCGCCAGCGCCGCCGATGCCTATAGCGGTTTCATCGCCCCGCAAAAGGACTGGCAGCTTCAGGGCTTTGAACTCCAGATGGGCAGCGAGGCCGACGGCAGCGTTCCGGTGGGCATCGTCAACCGCAACCAGTTCGGCATTTATGTGGTCTACAACCATCGGGAGATGCCACAATATCTGGAATGGCGCATGATGGGCGAAGGCCAGTATGCGGTGGGCATCGAACCCTGCACCAACACCTTCGGGCGCGATATTGCCCGCAAGCTAGGCCAGTTGATCGTGCTGCAACCGGGCGAGAAACGCGAGTATCATCTGGAGGTGGGCGTGCTGGACGGGGCAACCGATGTAGCCGCCTTACGGGAGCGCGTAGCACGTATTCAGCAAAATGAGCGTCATCCATGAAGATCGTGCGCTTTGAAACGCTGATGGCGAATGCCGGACTGCGAAATTACCTGTTCATCCGCCTGCACACCGACAATGGCCTGACCGGAATCGGGGAAGCCTCGCTCGAATGGCAGGAAAAGACCGTCCAGACCCTCGCTCACGAGTGGTTGGAAGATCGCGTCGTCGGGCGCGACCCGTTCAACATCGAACGGCTGGTGGGCGACCTGATCCGCGATCAATATCAAGGAGGTTCCACCGCCTTAACCGCCATCAGCGCCGTCGAAATCGCCCTGTGGGACATCGTGGGCAAAGCCTGTGGGCAGCCCGTGTATAAGCTGTTCGGTGGGCGCTATCACGCCCGCATCCCCACCTACGCTAACGGCTGGTACGGCGGCGCACACACGCCCGCCGAATATGCCGAACGCGCCAGAGAAGCGGTGGCGCGGGGCTATACCGGACTCAAGTTCGACCCGTTCGGTGTGGCATGGAAAGACCTATCCGAAGATGAGGCCGAAGAAGCGGTGGCGATAGTGGCTGCTGTACGCCAAGCAGTAGGAGCGAAAGTACGCCTGTACATCGAGTTTCACGGGCGGCTGTCGGCAGTCAGCGCCGCGCAGATGATCCGCGACCTCGCGCCCTATCAACCCGCATGGTGCGAAGAACCGGTTGCGCCCGAATCGCTGGAACTGCTGGCTGAAATCCGGCAGAAATCTACCGCCCCGATTGCGGCGGGCGAACGGCTGTATATGCTGGCGGATTTTCACCGCCTGTTCCAACTACGGGCGGTGGATGTGGTGCAGATGGATGTTTCGCACTGCGGCGGTCTGCTGATGAGCAAGAAGATCGCCGCCCTCGCCAGCGCCTTCGATATTCGCATCGCCCCGCACTGTTCCATCGGCCCGGTTGCACTGGCGGCGGCGCTGCATTTCGACATCAGCACGCCCAACTTTTACGTGCAGGAAACCTTCGCGGATTTCGATGTCCCGTGGCGCAACGCGCTGGTACGCGGCTGGAATCCGTTGCGGCGCGGCGAACTGACGCTGCCCAATCCCGATGCCCCCGGCTTGGGGCTGGAACTGGATGACAACGCGATTGCCGATCATCCTTATGTCCAGAACCCCTTCCCCAGCCTGTGGGACTCGCAATGGATCACCGATTTCAAACAGGATGAACGCCAATGAAACCCTATACCGAACTGAAGCAATCCATCATCAATGCCTGCCTGAAACTGCAAGACATGGGCTACATCATCGGCACGTATGGCAACGCTTCCGCCCGCGTCCCCGAAGGTTTGATCGTCACCCCCAGCCGCGTGGATTACGCCCTCATCACGCCGGACGACATGATGGTGGTCAGCCCCGAAGGAAAGGTGCTGGACGGCCACCGCATCCCCTCCAGCGAAACCTCCGTCCACCGCCTCATCCTGAACGCCCGCCCCGATATTGGCGCGGTGCTGCACACCCATTCGCTCTACGCCTCGGCAGCGTCCTGCCTGCACGAAACCATTCCGGTGATCGTGGAGGAGCAGTCGCAGGTCATCGGCGCGGAAATCGCCTGCGCGGAATATGTCCCCGCCGGGCAGCATCTGGCGCTGGGCGAAGCCGTTGCGAAGGCGCTGGGCAAAAGCAACGCGGTACTGCTCGCCAATCATGGCGTGGTGGCCTGCGGGCGCACGGTGGACGAGGCGCTGTTCGCCGCGCAGGTGGCGGAACGGGTGGCGCAGATGTTCCTGCTCACCCGCGCAGCCGGTTCGCCCGTCCCCATCCCGCAGGAGCATGTGGAGAGCGAACGCTACCGCTTCCAGTACAAGTACGGCACAGCAGCCGATGGCACGGTGGCGCAATCATGACCGCGCCGCGCCTCGTCAGTCTGGGTGAAGTGATGCTCCGCATGTCCCCGCCGGGATTCACGCGCCTGCGTTCGGCGCGTTCGCTGGATGTGCATGTGGCGGGGGCGCAGTTGAACATAGCCGCCAATTTCGCCCGTTTGGGCGGCAAGGCGACCTTCGTCTCCAAACTGCCCGCCAACGAGTTAGGCTGGCTGGCGCATGATATGTGCCTGAGCTACGGCGTGGATATGTCCTACGTGCCGATGGTGGCCGATGCCCGCATGGGGGTGAACTTCCTCGAATTCACAGTGTCCCCCCGCGTCCCAATTGCCATCTTTGACCGCAAGAACAGCGCCGCCAGCACCATGACCGCCGCCGATTTCGACTGGGAGGCCATCCTGACGGGCGCAGCGATCGCGCATACCGATGGCATCGTACCCGGACTGAGCGCCTCCTGCCGCGAGGCCGCCACGATCTACCTGCAAACCGCGCACCATCTGGGGGTCAAAACCGCATTCGATGTGAACTACCGCGAACACCTGTGGACGGAAAGCGCCGCCCGCGCCTGCTGGGAAACCTTGCTGCCGCTGGTGGATGT
>CAIVEA010000122.1 GCA_903904765.1 uncultured Chloroflexota bacterium | reverse complement strand
GAACTGCACCCCAATCTGCCGGGGGCACTCAATCGCGTGATCGAACACGCTACGGAAAAAGACCCCGCCAAACGCTATCCGAACGTGGTGGCACTGAACGCCGACTTCCGTAGGGCGCTGGCACTGACAGAAGGAATCGTCAGCACAGAGGCAGTCACGGCGGATTTCTCCCCACTGACGACGGATGAACTAGCGCGGTTGGGCATCACCGAAGAATTGGGCGGCGCATTTGACCCCGTGAACCCCTACAAAGGGCTGCGTGCTTTTCAGGAAGCAGACGCGGACGATTTTCACGGGCGCGAAACGTTGATTGATCGCCTACTGGCAGGGTTCCATGCAGATGTGAATCGGCGCTTTCTGGCGGTGGTCGGCCCCAGCGGCAGCGGCAAATCAAGCGCGGTCAAAGCCGGATTGCTGCCCCGTTTGCGACAAGGGGCGGCAGAGGGTTCGCAAAACTGGTTCATCGTGGAGATGACACCGGGGGCGCACCCGCTGGAAGAACTGGAAGCCGCGCTGCTGCGGGTGGCAGTCAACCCGCCGGCCTCTCTGCTCAGCCAGTTGAAGGAGGACGAACGCGGGCTGGTGCGTGCCATCAAGCGCATCCTGCCCAGTGCGGCCTCGTCCGAGAGCGAACTGCTGCTGGTGATTGACCAGTTTGAAGAAGTGTTCACCATGACGGGCGACGAGGCAGAACGGGCGCATTTCCTGCAATTGCTCACCACCGCCGCCCGCGATACGCAGAGCCGCCTGCGCGTCATCAGCACCCTGCGAGCGGACTTCTATGACCGTCCGCTACTGTACGAGCAGTTCGGGGAACTGGTGCGCGGCGCGACGGAAGTGGTGCTACCCCTCACCCGTGCTGAACTGGAACAGGCAGTGGTGCAACCCGCCGAGGATGCCGGATTGCGGCTGGAAAGCAGTCTCATCACGGCGATTGTGGTGGACGTGGGCGAACAACCGGGGGCGCTACCTCTGCTCCAGTTCGCGCTGACCGAATTGTTTGAACGGCGCTCCGGGCGCTGGCTGACTCTGCAAGCCTACCACGACATCGGCGGTATCTCCGGTGCGCTAGCGCGGCGGGCGGACGAATTGTATGACGGGCTGGACGCGGACGGGCAAAAACGGGCGCGGCAGTTGTTTCTGCGGCTGGTCACGCTGAACGAAGGCGCAGAGGATACGCGGCGGCGGGCGCGGCTGGATGAACTGCTCTCGCTTCAGGGCGACGAAGCGGGGATGCAGCGCGTGATTGATACCTTCGGCAAATACCGCCTGCTGACGTTTGACCGCGACCCCGCCACCCGCACCCCCACCGCCGAAATCGCGCATGAGGCGCTCATCCGACAATGGGGACGGCTGCGAACATGGTTGCAAGAAGACCGCGAAGGACTGCGGATTCAACGGCGATTGTCTGCCGCCGCCGAGGAATGGGCGAACGCCGGACGGGATGCGGGCTATGTGGCCTCCGGCACGCGCCTTGACCAATTTGAAGCGTGGGCGAAAGACACCGACCTCGCGCTAACTCCGATAGAATCGGCCTATCTGGAGGCCAGCCTAACGGCACGCCGCCAGCAGCAGGCCGCCGAAGCCGCACGACAGGCCAAAGAAGCCGCACTGGAACGGCGCTCACGCAGTTTCCTGCGGGCGCTAGTGGCAGTGCTGGCGCTGGCAACTCTCGGCGCACTGGGGTTGAGCGCGGTGGCGCTGAACCAGAGCCGCGCCGCACAGGAAAACGCCGCGACGGCGACCTTCGCACAGGGGGACGCACAGGTGCAAGCCAACAACGCCGCCACCGCTGCCGCCGTCGCACAGGCCAACGCTGAACAAGCGCGGAGTCTGGCGTTCGCCTCCAACGCGCAACTGGCGCTGAGTGACCACAACACCGATCTAGCGATACTGCTGGCACTGGAAGCCAACCAGAACGGTCAATCCACGCAGCAAACACAGCGCACACTGGCGGAAGCCGCCGCTGCGCCGGGAACGCGGCGGGTGTTCGCAGGGCATGACGGGCGGGTGGTTAGCGCGGCCTTCAGCCCGGACGGGACGCAGGCAGTATCCGGCGGGCGCGATAACGAGGTCATTATCTGGGATGTCACCAGTGGCGCGATCCTGCAACGGTTGCAAGGCCACACCGATTGGGTGTGGGACGCGGCCTTTAGCCCGGATGGGAAAACAATCCTCTCGGCCTCGCAGGACAAAACACTGATCGTGTGGGATGCCGCTAGCGGCGCGATTCTGCACACGCTGACCGGACATACCGATGCGGTTCGCAGCATCAGCTTCAGCGCGAACGGCAAAACGGCGCTGTCGGGGTCAGCCGATGGCAGCCTGATTCTGTGGGACTTGGCGGCGGGCAACGCGATTCGTTCGTTCGCGGCGGGCAGCCCGGTCTACGATGTGGCCTTCAGCAAAAGCGGCTATACCGCGCTATCGGTGGGACAGGGGACGGCGATCACATTGTGGAATGTGCAGTCGGGCGAACGGCTGACGCAGTACGGCACAGAGGGCGATGGGCATACGGCGGACATCTTCACCGTCGCGTATCTGCCGGACGAATCCGGCATGATAACCGGCTCGGAGGACAACAGCCTGATTTTGTGGAGCTTTGAGAGCAGCCAGCCTGTGCTACGCTTCAGCGGACATTCGGCGCGAGTGACGCAGGTGGCGGTGAGCGCCGACGGGACGCTGGCCGCCTCGGTCAGCGAGGATAACCGGGCGCTAGTGTGGGATGTGAACACCGGGGCGATTCGCAATACGCTCATCGGGCATACTGCGCCGGTATACGGGGTGGCGTTCGCGCCATCCGGCCAGCAACTACTGACCGCCTCGTATGACGGGGCGCTGCGGCTGTGGGATTTGCAAAGCGGCGCACAAGCTCAGCTTTTCGCGCCACAGGCGGGTGCGGTGCTGGCAGTAGACATCAGCCCGGACGGGACGCAGGCGCTCACGGGGACGCAGGACGGGCAGGTGATTCTATGGGATGTAAGCAGCGGGACGCAGGTGCGCGTGCTGGAAGGGCATAGCGGCGCGGTGAACGCGGTGGCCTTCAGTGCCGATGGACAGCGGGCGCTGTCGGGATCGGATGATCTCAGCCTCATCCTATGGAATCTGAGTGATGGCAGCATTCTACAACGATTCGGCGGCGCGGACAGCACCGAGGGTCACAGCGATGCGGTGTGGGCAGCGGCGCTTAGCCCGGATGGGCGTATCGCCGCGTCCGGCTCCCGCGATAATACGCTCATTCTATGGGACACGACTACGGGCAAAATGCTGCATCGGTTGTTCGGGCATACCTTCCGCGTGACGGATGCCGCCTTCAGCCCGGACGGGACGCAATTGATTTCGAGCAGCTACGACAATACGCTCATCCTGTGGGATGTGGTGACGGGGGCGGAAATCCGGCGCTTCGAGGGACATACCGACTGGGCGAGAAGCGCAGCCTTCAGCCCGGACGGGCAGTTCATCCTGTCCGGTGCGGCAGATAACACGCTCATCCTGTGGGAGGCAGCCACCGGGAAACGCCTGCGCCAGTACGAAGGGCATACCGCGCAAATCTACAGCGTGACCTTCAGCCCAGATGGACGCTACGGCTTATCCGGTTCTGCCGATTCGAGCGTGATCCTGTGGGATATCGCCAGTGGCGAGGCGCTACGGCGCTACAACGGACACGGGGATGATGTCCGCAGCGTGACCTTCACGCCAGATGGACGCTTCGCCCTGTCGGGGTCGAGCGATGGCACGGCGCGGCTGTGGCAGTTCAACCTGTCGCTGGATGAATTGATCGGCTGGACGCAGGCCAACCGCTATGTGCGTACCCTGACCTGCGCCGAACGCGAACGGTATAATGTGCCGCCGCTGTGTCCCAAGCCCACGCTGGATATTAAGCCGGGGAGCGTGTGACACCGCTGCAAAGCATCACCTTCAGGAAACCGATCTGTCATGAAACGACACTTGCTTGTGTGGGCGCTGGCTGTGGCTGCGCTGGGTCTACTAATCAGCACGCGGGGCGCGGCGGCCACCTGCGACGAACGCAGCGGGACAATCCAGCGCAACAGCCTGCGGAGCGCCGCCGCCGAAACCACATTTTACTATTCGGTCTACACCCCGCCCTGCTATGACCGGAGCGTCAGCACGTATCCGGTGCTGTATTTGATGCACGGCTCAAACGAGGATGATGGACAGTGGGCGCGGACTCTGCGCTTGG
>CAIVEA010000121.1 GCA_903904765.1 uncultured Chloroflexota bacterium | reverse complement strand
ATTGAAGACCTCGGTTCGACCAACGGTTCATCCCTGAACGGCACACCGCTGGTTGCCCGAACGCCCTGTGCGTTGACAGCCAACGACACGATTCGCTTGGCGACCACGCTGGAATTTCGGTTCACATGGCAACCTGCCGATGTACAGGTAGAACGGCGGGCGGGCGACCCGATACATGCCGCACCCAATTCGGTCACTGTCAAAACTGAAACCAAAGAAGCCAAAATCCTTCAGCCCACCAGTAAGCGCCAGACGACGACCTTGGGGACGGGAATCCTCCCCGGCAGCCTGATCGGTCATGTGTTCCTCGCCTATGCCCGTGAGGAATGGGAGCGCATCGCCGCACCCACGACGATGCTGCTGCAAGACGCTGGCGTTCAGGTCTGGGTAGATCAGTATCTCACGCAGGGTGGTTCGGATTGGACGGTAGCCGTCGAACAGGCGCTGTCGGAATGTACGTTGCTCGTGGTGGTCGTTTCGCCGGCGGCGCTCAACTCGCGTTATGTACGGCTGGCGTATCGCTATTTCTTCAACCGCGAAAAACCGATTATCCCGCTGATTTATGAGCCGGTTGATGATTTGCCGATTGAACTCAAGAACTTAAAAGCCATCCGTTACGATGGTAGCGATCGCAAGAAAATGTTCGATGAACTGACTGCGGAAATTAAATCCCGACAAAAACCGAAGCTCTGAGGATATCATGCTCAGTGAACGTCAGCGGCTGGACGCGCTCTACCGGCTCTCCCGTGTATTGCGTAGTCTGGATGCCAACCCCCATGCCATTTTGCAGACGACGCTGCTCATCACCGGAGAGGTGCTAAACGTCTCTCAGGGGAGTCTCGTCCTGTTTCGCAGCGACGATGAGGTGGAGGATATCATTTTGCTGGGCGCGTTGGATAACCGGGCGGCACGGCGGCGGCGCTGGATGCCGCTGGTGGAGCGCGGGCTGGTGGGCTTCTCGCAGCATTCTCGCCGCCCGATCATCGCCCGCGATCTGTCCGCCGATCCGCGCTGGGTACGCAGCACGGGTGGGGAAGGGCTGCCGCGTGAAGGTTCAGCCATCGCCTTCCCGATGGAGAAGCGCAACCGCCTGTATGGGGTGATGACGCTGCTTCACCCGGAAGTAGATTATTTCGATGATTCCAGCGCCGAACTGTTGGCGGGCATCTGCGATATTGTTTCTACCTCTATCGGCAATCTGGATGCGTGGACGCAAGAAGCGCCCCACGACGAAGGCCGTTATCGCTGGCTGTTCGAGGATGCCGTCGTACCGATCATCATCACCTCGCTGGATGGCTATATCCTTGACATCAACCGCCGCGCCTGCGATTTTCTGCGCTGCCAGCGCACCGACATCGTAGATCGTCCCATCACCTCGATTCACCGCATGGGAACTGGCACACTGGGGTTTGATCGGCTGGAAACGCTCCAGTCCGGGCGCGAACTGGAGTTCCGCACCGCCGCCTATGCAACCGACGGCACCGAGATGCAGGTCATCGTGCGGGCGCGGCGGCTGTTCTTCGACAACACCGATGTCATCTTCTGGGTGGAGCAGGATTTAACGCCGCAGATGGAACTGGAGCAATTGCGCCACGATCTGACGGCGATGGTCTATCACGACCTACGCGGCCCGATTCATACCATCTATGGCAGTCTGTCGGCGCTGGTGCGGCTGATGCAGGGCAATAAGCAGCCCGCTGTACTGGATTTGCTGCAAGTGGGTGTCCGCAGCACGCAGCAGCTTTCGCGCTTGGTGGAAAGCTTGCTGGATATTCAACGCCTCGAAGAAGGCAAGGCCGTACTCGATCCCAAATCTATCCCGCTGCACAGTATTCTGACCAGCGCCGCGCAGCTGGTACAACCGCTGGCTGCTGAAGCCGATCAGACGCTCATTTACGATCTGCCACAGGAAATGCCGTTCGTCTTTTGCGACTCCGACATGATTTTGCGCGTGGTGACGAACCTGCTGGAAAACGCGGTCAAATACACGCCAATGGGCGGCACAATCCGCTTGAACGCCTCGCGGGTGGTGTCCGGCATTCGCATCAGCGTGACCGATTCTGGCCCCGGCATCCCCAAGCATCTGCAAAAACAGATTTTCGACAAGTTCAGCCGTGTAAAGTACAAAGACGCGCCCAAAGGGATCGGCTTGGGGCTGGCGTTCTGCCGTCTGGCGGTGGAAGCGCACCGCGGGCAAATCTGGGTGGAAAGCGAACCCGATCAGGGCGCGTCGTTCATCTTCACGCTGCCTATCGAAAAAGAAGCTCCCGCCGACGAAGCCAGCGCCAGCGTGGGAAACTGAAGATTTATTCCGACAGACTCACGAATGACCTGAGTAACCGCTATCCCTCCTCAGCAGGGGCGGCGGTTGTGCCTTCTTTGAGCGCGATCAGGCGGCGATAGGTGGCCTGAAACGTGAGCGCATCCGCCGTGTGGAACGGTTCCGGCGCTTCGATGGCCGCCGTACCTTCTACGCCGTAATCCACGAACGCCTGCAACAACTCACGGTAGCGCAGATCGGCCTCGTTCAGCGGCAGGTGTTCTTTTTCGCCTTTGGCGGTATAGGCAATCCCGCTGATGTGGAAGTGCAGCCGCTTCAGGCCGGCCTCGCCCAGCACGGTTTTTACGCGCTCCAGCGCATCGGCAAACTCGGCGTAGCTGTTGAACGT
>CAIVEA010000120.1 GCA_903904765.1 uncultured Chloroflexota bacterium | reverse complement strand
CAGGGCGAATACGAACGCGCCCGTTATCAGGCGTTCCTCGTGCTGTACATAGACCCCGCCAACGAAGCCGCCAACCTGCTCCAAGTCCATACCGCAATGGCGCAAAACAAGCCGGGGCTGGCAGTGCTGAACGCGCAAACCTACCTGTACTACTACCCCGGCAGCGCCGCCGGATACAAACTGCTGGGTGATGCGCGGGTGGCGGAAGGCAATATTGATCTGGCATTGGAAGCCTACTCGCAGGCGCTGGCAGGTGGCGACGATGTGCCGACGCTGCTGGCGCGGGCGGATCTGTACACGCAGCGCGGCTTTGCGGAACAGGCTTATGATGACCTAACCCGCGCCCTTACCCTGAGTGACGACCCGTCCATTCGCGCTTTGCGGATGCACGCGGCTTACGCTGCTGGCAGCGGCGCAACCGCCCTCAGCGATGCCGAAGCCCTTGCGGGCAGCGGTGTCGTCCCCGAATCCGAGTTGAGCCTGCTGCGGGCGCAGGTGTTGATAGACAACGCCGCCCCGTTCACCGTGTCCTCCGGTCAGCTTGAGTCCGCCACGCAGAGCGATCTTGAGCAGGCGCTGGAACTGCTCACAAACGCCGCCAACGCACTGCCAGATGACCAGCACACCACCGCCGACGATTACCGGGCGCGGGCGCTCTATGCCCTCGGCAAAGATTATCCGGCGGCACTGAACGCGGTCAATAGCGCCCTGCAAGCGCATGAAACGGGCGGGCGGCGCTACCTGCGCGGCCTGATCTATGTGGCGCTGGAGCAACCAGAAAAGGCCATCCGCGAGTTCGATTGGGTGGTCAGCCTCGGTTCGCTGTATTCCTACCCGTTCCTTGCCGATGCGCGTCAACAGCTCGAAACGTTGAGGGCGGCGGGCAGCACGGGAAATTCGTAGTCTGGTCTATTGTTTTGGGGCGGGCTGGCGCATAATACGCGCCGGTTCGCGAGTATGAATGACTCACGGTTGAACAATGGTGCGCGTACTCCTTTCGCTGATGGCGGGGCTGGCGCTGGGATTGATTGGCGGGTTGTACATCGGCTGGGTGCAATTCCCTGTCGAGTTTGTGAACAGCCCCGCCAGCAGCCTTGCCGAGCGTTATAAAGATGACTACATCGTGATGGTGGCCGCTGGCTACCTGAAAGATGGCGATCTGGGCGGCGCTGTCGAACGGCTGCGCTCCCTCGGTGTCGCCAATATTCCGGCCTATGTGCAGGAAGTCACCGAACGCTACATCAGCAATTCCCGCGACGCGAACGACATCAGCATTCTGGTGGGGCTGGCGGAAGGCTTAGGCCGCCTCACACCCATCATGGAGCCTTACCGCCAGATTCAGCCGCCGGAGAGCGCCCCATGACCGCCTATGATCCTAGTGGCAATCGCGCTCCGGGGCGGCGCAGCAAATACCGCCGCGCCCGCCATCCCATCTCGTGGGCGGCGGTGCTGCTCGGCCTGATTCTGGGCATCGCGGGCGGCTTGCTGTGGGCATGGATGGTTGACCCCCGCGTGGAATTTAACACTGAACCGTGGCAGCTTCAGCCAGCAGACCGCGCCAGTTATATCGTGGGCGTGGCGCTCAGCTACAGCTACGACGGCGACCTGAACCGCGCAATTGAACGCCTGCTGACACTGCGCTCCAAAGGCGACCCGATACAGGAAGTGGCTGATACCGCCTGCCAGCTGGCGACGACGGGCTATGTGGATAGCAGCAGCGGCTTACGGGCTATCCGCGCCATGATGACCTTCTACCAGTTGCAGGGGCGCACCAGTTGCGCCGACACGCTGATTCCGGCGGTTGACCAGCCCACGCCCGTGATCGAGATTGCGGTTGGCACGCCCACACCGCCGCCGCCCGCCACCAAAACACCCACGCCCGAAAGCGTGTTGCGCCCCACCAGCACGCCGCCGCCGCCTGTCATCCCCACCGCCGTGCCGCGCAGCAGCTACACGATTGCGGTCATCCGCACCTACTGCGATAGCGAACTCTCCGGCCTGATCGAAGTGCGCGTGCAGGACTCCGGCGGGGACGGCATCCCCGGACAGGCGATTCGCGTGCGCTGGGACAATGGCGAGAACACCTTCTACACCGGCCTGAAGCCGGAACGCGGGCCGGAATACGCCGATTTTGCGATGGAAGCGGGCAAGAACTACACAGTGGAAATGACGGGGCAATCCGACCCCAGCCAACCGCTAGAAGCGTCCCCCTGCACCACCAACAGCGGCGCAGCGGCGATCACCTCGTACCAGATTTTCTTCCGCCCCGGCTAACGCGGCACAAATGAACCTGTGAAACAAGATTCGGCTTCGGATAGGATGTGAATTGCCATGAAGTACAACTTCCAGAATGATTATTCCGAGGGCGCACACCCCCGGATTATGGAGGCCATGCTCGCCACCAACAGCATCCAGCAAATCGGCTATGGCGAAGATGAGTATTGCCTAGAAGCGGCTGATCTCATCCGTCAGGCCATCCACAACCCGCAAGCGGACGTGCATCTGGTGGTCGGTGGCACACAGGCCAACCTCATCGTTTTGTCCTCTTTCCTGCGACCCTTTGAATCGGTCATCGCGGTTGAATCGGGACACATCAGCGTTCACGAAGCCGGCGCAATCGAAGCCACCGGACACAAGGTTCACACCGTCAAAGGTCAGGCGGGCAAGGTGACAGTCGCAGAAATCCGGGCGGTCAACAAAGAGCATTATTTTGAGCACATGGTCAAGCCCCGCGCTGTCTATATCTCGCAATCCACCGAAGTCGGCACCATTTATTCCGGCGACGAGATACGGGCGATTTCGGCGGTCTGCAAAGAGTTGGGGCTAATCCTCTATATGGATGGCGCACGGCTCGGTTCGGCGCTGACTTCGACGGCAACCGACATCAGTCTACCGGAGTTGGCGGCGCTGGTAGACGTGTTCTACATCGGCGGCACTAAGAATGGCGCGTTGCTAGGGGAAGCCATTGTCATCAACCATCCGTCCCTGAAAGACAGCTTCCGGTACGTGATGAAGCAAAAAGGCGCGCTGCTCTCCAAAGGGCGCATACTCGGCATCCAGTTCAGCGAATTGTTCCGGGATAACCTGTTTTATGATCTGGCGCGTCATGCCAACCAGATGGCAGGAAAACTGGCGACCGGGATTGCCGAACTGGGCTACACTTTCCGCGCCGATTCTGTGACCAACCAGATATTCCCCATCTTCCCCAAGCCGCTGATTGACAAACTGGCTCAGGAGTATGGCTTCTACATTTG
>CAIVEA010000119.1 GCA_903904765.1 uncultured Chloroflexota bacterium | reverse complement strand
GCCCGAACGATGCCGGGGGCGACGGCGTTCACGCGGATGCCATGTACCGCCAGTTCCCGCGCCATCTGCTTCATCAGCATATTCACGCCAGCTTTGCTGGCGGTGTAGGCAGTGATCTCCGGCCATGGGATTTCGGAAACCCAGCTACTGGTGAAGATAATGCGGCCTTTCGTACCCGCCGCCACCATCTGCCGCGCCGAAGCCTGCCCGACGTTGAACGAACCCGTCAGGTTCACATCCAGATGGCGCTGCCAGTTCTCCTGCGTGATTTGCAGGAAGGGCGCAGCATCCACAATGCCGGCATTGGCGCAAACGATGTCCACGCCGCCCCATGCCGCCACCAGCGCTGCCAGCCCCGCATCCACCGCCGCCCGGTCACGGATGTCCACTTGCTGATACAGTACGCGCCCGCCCGCCGCCTGCACGCGCTCGATTCGCGGTTGCGCGTCCGCTTCGGGCAGGATGTCCCACAGAGAAACCGACGCGCCTTCACGGGCGAGGTGCAGCGCCATCTCGTTACCCAGATCGCCAGCCCCGCCCGTGACGAAGGCCACTTTTCCCGCTAAACTCATGATCGAAAACTCCTGAAATAAAGCAACAATTCATCACTTAACGGTATTATATGCCGTGCGTTTGAAAAGGAACAACCAATGACACCTATTACTGGACACCATTTCATCGCGGGAGAAACTAGCCAGCAGGCCGCGCCCACCTTCGCCAGCCTGAACCCGCGCACCCGTCAAAGCGGGGACATGCGCTTTGCGGATGCCACCGCCGAGGAAATCCACCGCGCAGTGAGCGCCGCCGCCGATGCCTTCGCGCAAACGCGACAGTATTCAGCGGCGCAGCTGGCGGACTTTCTGGACGCGGCGGCGCAGGCCATCCTCGATCTGGGCGACGAACTGCTCCAGACCGCCGACAGCGAAACTGCGCTCGGTCTGCCGCGCCTGACGGGGGAACGCGGGCGCACGACAGGACAGTTGCAGGCGTTCGCCCGCCTGCTGCGCGAGGGCAGCTACGTGAGCGCGATCATTGACACCGCGCTACCGGATCGCCAGCCTGCGCCGCGCCCGGACATCCGGCGGATGCTGCTGCCCATCGGGCCGGTGGCGGTGTTCGCGGCCAGCAATTTCCCGTTCGCCTTCTCGGTGGCAGGCGGCGACACCGCCTCGGCATGGGCGGCGGGCTGTCCGGTGGTGGTCAAAGCGCACCCCGGTCATCCAGCCACCTCCGAACTGGTCGCCATCGCGCTCAACCGCGCCGTCGAAGCGACAGGCTTCCCCGAAGGCTGGTTCTCGCTGCTGCACGGGACGAGCATCGAAGTCGGTCAGCGGCTGATTCAGCATCCCAAACTGGAAGCGGTGGGCTTCACCGGATCGCTGCGGGCAGGCCGCGCCCTGTTCGACACGGCAGCCAAGCGCGAACGCCCGATTCCGGTGTACGCCGAGATGGGCAGCGTGAATCCGGTGGTCATCCTGCCGGGGGCGCTGGCGGCGCGTTCGGATGCACTGGCGGAAGGCTTCGTCGGGTCGGTCACGCTGGGGACGGGTCAGTTCTGCACCAACCCCGGCCTCGTGCTGCTGGTCAAAAGCGCCGAAGCCGATGCGTTCATCGAAACCGTCCGCAGCAAAATGGCCTCGCGGGAAGCGGGCGTGCTGCTCAATCCCGCCATCGAGCGCGGGCTGACGAACGCGGTTGAAAGCACCGTCGGGCGTGGCACGGTGCAACTGCTCACGGGCGGCGCGGCAGTGGCGGGTGATGCCTGCCGCTATGCCAACACCGTCCTGACCGCTGAGGGGGTGGATTTCATCCATGATGCGGCGCTGCAAACCGAGCATTTCGGCCCGGTCACGCTGATCGTGCGCTGCGACAGCGCCGACCAGCTCAACGAGGCGGTTCAGGCGCTGCACGGCAACCTGACCGGCACGCTGCAAGCCGAGTCCGGCGATCTCGAACAGGCGGCACAGGTGGCGGCGCTGCTGCGCGAAAAAGTGGGGCGGCTGATCTGGAATGGCTTCCCGACGGGCGTGGAAGTGGTTCACGCCATGCAGCACGGCGGCCCGTATCCGGCCACCACTGCCCCCGCCACCACCTCGGTAGGCATGACGGCGGTGCAGCGTTTCCTACGTCCGGTGGCCTACCAGAACATGCCGGAAGCCCTGCTGCCCTCCGCGCTGCACAACGCGAATCCGCTGGGCATCTGGCGCATTGTGAACAACGAATGGACGAAGGCGGGGGTGTAGACCTCACCCCTCATCCCCTTTCGAGGGTAGGTTTTTAAGAACCTCACCCCCGTCCCCTCTCCAAGACGCGGAGTACCGCTTTGGAGAGGGGAAGTAAGATTGTATTACAAACTTCGCCCTGAGGGAG
>CAIVEA010000118.1 GCA_903904765.1 uncultured Chloroflexota bacterium | reverse complement strand
GTAGAACAGCACGATGCCGCCCACCACCAGCAGCACACCCAGCAGTGCCGCCAGCGTCCCCACGCGAATGATAGAGATGTTCCCATCCCGACCAAAGATGCCCATTATTGTGCCTCCAGCATGGTTTCCATGACTTCCACATCTTCGGACACTGCAAAACCGTAAGGGGTTTGTGCAAACCGCCGCGCCACTTCCTGCCAGTAAGGAAGTCCTTCGCGCAGCACCGCCGGATCGGGAGTGTTGCCGCCCATGCGGTGCAGCAGATAGTCGCGGAGTGCGGCACGTTGCGGTTCATCCGTATCCACCGCTTCCAGCGCGGTGCGTGCTGCCACAAAATCGCCCTGCCGGTAACGCGCTTCGCCCAGATCAATCTGGACAATCGGGGGTGCGCCAGCTTCGAGGGCGCGTTGAATCTCCCCGGCAGCTTCGGCATACAGCCCCTTAATGAGCAGTGTACGACCAAAGCCATAACGGGGAAAGTGGTCATTTGGTCGAATCGCTATAGCTTTTTTGACAACTTCTTCACTTTCATCCAACCGTCCCAACTGACGATAGGTGTTGCACAACAACGTCAGCACGTTGGCATCGGCCTTATCTTCGGCAACAGCTTTTTCCAGAATAGTCAGCGCCCCGTCGAAATCTTCTGCCAGATAGCGGCGCTGTGCCAGCGTGTAGGGCGTGACCATTGTCCGGTTCGCCCACATGAAAATGATCTGTATGCCGAACAACAACCCGATGAAACCAATTATAGCGGGCTGCCGCACTGTTTCCGGGCCGAAGCGCAGCACCAGCAGCGAACCGATCAGCAGCAAAATCGCCAGCACAAACGCGATTCGGGCTGACCGTTCCCAGCTAAAAAAGGTGTGGAGGATGTATCTCGAAAAACGCCCCATGAATCCCCCTAGCCGATGGTGGCTGAATCCGCATCCGCCAGCGATTGGCGGATGGCTTCAATTTCATGTCGCAGCGCCTGACCGTAGGCCGTGCCTTCCAGCGCGTTCAGGCCGCTTTCCCAAATGCGTAACCCATCGCGGGCGCTCATCATGCGGGCAGTGGCACTCACGGCTTGCTGTGTTTGCCCTGCCGCCGCATAAGACTGTGCCAGATGGTAGAACACGCGCACGCCGTACATCGCGGGCATCGCCACCCGCGCCGCCCGTTCAAAGGCTTGCAGCGCGGCCTCGTGATGACCGGAGAAATGCTCCGCAAAGCCCAGTTCCGCCCAGACAATCGGCTGATCGGGGTCGAGTTCGGTAGCCTTCACCAGCGCCCGCGCCGCTTCCTCATAGGCCGCCTGAATGCGGTAGCCGTTCGCCAGCGTGATATACGAACCGGAATTATCAGGATACAGGCGCACAGCACGGTCAGCCGTGGCCTGCGCCTTGCCCAACTGTCCGGCATAAGCATAGGCGCTGGTCAGCAGCATCAGCACATCAGCGTTCTCTTTGCCTTCCTCAATCGAGCGTTCCAACAGCGGAATCGCCTCGCGGAAGCGGAAGGCTTCGATCAAGCGATAGGCTTCGCCGTAGCCCGAACCCATCGCCCGCGACTGACGCACCAGCAGCAACCCAACGACGCTGAACCACACGAAGAACATCACCGCCGCCATGCATAGGCCACCGAGTGCGATCTGCACCGCAGGCGACAGCACAGGCTCCAGCGCATGACCGGACATCAGTTCGACCAGCAGGCCGCCCACGAACACCACGCCACCGATCAGCGCCAGCGTTGGCGCAGAGCGAATCACCAATAGACGCAACCGCATCTTCATGCCGAGCGCCCCAGTTTCTTCAGCGGCAACGCACCGGACATCAGTTCGCCCGCCACGTCCACATCATTACCAATGACCGCCCGCAGCGTCGTCGCCTGATCGCTCTTGAGGATGGTCTGCCATTCTTCAAGGCCGTTTTGCAGCTTCTTCAGGGCGGCGACCTGTTGTTCGGCCTGCGCGGTCTGCCCGGTACGCACATACGCCCGCGCCAGATACAGGTGAATCAGCAGGCGATGGCGGGTGTCTTTCACCTTCAGCGCCAGTGCTTTATCCAGATGCTCGATAGCCGAAGCCGACTCCTGCATCCGGTCTTCGATCATGCCGAGGTTGTAATATGTCACCCAATCATCGGGAGCGCACCGTTTGGCCTGTTCAGCCGCCTCCCGTGCCGCCTCATAATCGCGGGTCTGTAGATATACTTCCGACAGGCCGTTGTAGGCCAGCGGGGAGTTTGGTTCCAGTTCGGCCATCTTCTGATAATCGCGGGCGGCCTGTTTGAACTTACCCCACAGCCGGTAAATCTCGGCGCGGAAGCGGTAATGCTGGACGTTCTCCGGCTCAGCGCGAATCACGCCGTCCATCACCTTCGCAGCCTGTTCGTACTCGCTTTTACGCAGATGCTTAATGGCCTGCCGGTATTCGATCGGTGTGCGACTTCGGCCTAGCAACGTACCCGCCACAATCCAGCCCAACCCGCCGCCCACCAGCACCGCGCTCCATGTGGGCGTGAAGGCAATCGCCAGCCCGAACGCGATCACCGAGGGCAGCAAAATGGCCACCCAGCGCCCACGCTCGTAAGGCGGCAGACGCACGATGATGATGACGACCACGCCCGCAATGAACACCAGTGAGATCAACGTCTGTACGGGCTTTACCCACTCGTACTGGTTGACCATCGAATTGAGGACGAGGCTCGCCAATCCGGT
>CAIVEA010000117.1 GCA_903904765.1 uncultured Chloroflexota bacterium | reverse complement strand
TGCACATCGGCCTTGACGATCAGATTCAGTTCTTTGGCCTGTCCCGCCTCAAACTGCTTGAACACATCTTCCAGCGTGAACGTGCGTTCCGGTTGCAGCTTGCGTGCCGTATCCGCCTGCTGACGCTCATCCACCATCTGCCGAGCGACCTTGTCATTTTTGACAGACTCAATCGCCTCACCGGGCTGCGGTGGGGCATTCAAACCCAGCACCCGCACTGGAACAGACGGGCCAGCTTCATCCAGCTTCTTGCCGTTCTCATCGAACATGGCCTTGATGCGTCCGTAGGTCATGCCGGCGATCACAGTGTCGCCGCGCCGCAGCGTCCCATTCAGGATGAGCAACGTCGCCAGCGTTCCCTGACTGGAGTTCATCTCGGATTCCAGCACAATCCCCGACGGTTCGGCCTTCGGGTTGGCGATGATCTCTTTTTCTTCGGCGGTCATCAGTACCGCTTCCAGCAAGTCATCCAGTCCGTTGCCTTGTTGCGCCGAAACCGGCACAACCAGCGTATCCCCCCCCCATTCATCCGGGGTCAAACCGATGTCAGAGAGTTCTTTCTTCACCTGCTCCACGTTGGCGTTTCGTTTATCAATCTTGGTGATCGCTACCACCACCGGCACATTGGCAGCCCGCACATGATTGAGCGCCTCGCGGGTGGTCTGCATCACGCCGTCGTCTGCCGCCACCACCAGAATCGCCACATCCGCGCCCTGTGCGCCGCGTGCGCGCATGGCGGTGAAGGCTTCGTGACCGGGGGTGTCGAGGAAGGTAAGCCAGCGCCCACCGTGATTCACACGGTACGCACCGATGTGCTGGGTGATACCGCCTGCTTCGCCACCCGCCACATTCGCCTTACGAATGGTGTCCAGCAGCGTTGTCTTGCCATGATCTACGTGACCGAGGATCGTCACCACCGGAGGCCGCCGCAGCAAATTTTCCGGTTTCTCGTCGGTGTAGACCTTACGCCATGTCTGCGCTTCACTGGCCTTCTTCTTCTCTTCTTCACCCGCTACAGCCGTTGCCGACTGCGCTTCAAAACCCATTTCACCCAGCACAATGGCAGCAGTGTCAAAATCAATTTGCTGGTTGATGGAAGCCATAATCCCGTTCGCAATCAGGCGCTTCATCACCTCGATCGGGCTTGCGCCGACGAGTTCCGCCAATTCACGAACGCTGAGATAATCGGGGAGTAAAATCGCCTGCTTTTCATGTGCCATATTGCATCCCTCCACACTTCATGGAACGCTAGGCCAGAAAAGCCACAGGGCTAGTCGCTCTGACCTATCGCGGGTATTGAATAGAGTTTTTGAAAAACTCTCGTTCGATCATCATGATAGCCCCTCATGGCCGGGGCAAAGCCTGTCGCAACCGGGCGCGATCATCATCAGACAGGGGCGCACGCAGCGCCTTCGTCAGTACATCACTGCTCAAGGCGCGTTCCCAGCACGCCATTTCCTCACACAAATAAGCCCCGCGTCCGTTGAGCTTGCCAGTGGTATCCACCTGCACGCCCGACTCAGTGCGGACAAGGCGGGTTAACCCGCGCTTGCCCGCTTTTTGGCGGCATACCACACACGTTCTCACCGGAACATGCTTGGTTCGAGATTGACGTTCGGCAACCATGACCTATTCGTCATCCCAGCCATCGCGGTCACGACCACCCTTGCGGCGGCGCTTGGCGATCACCTGACCGATTTCCTCGTCGAAAATCAACTGACGGCGCTGCTGACGTTCCTTCTTCTTCTGTTTCTTCT
>CAIVEA010000116.1 GCA_903904765.1 uncultured Chloroflexota bacterium | reverse complement strand
TAACTCTTTCATTGAAGGGTTGTTTCAGGGCGGTGCTGGTTCAGGTGGCGCGGGCGGCGCGGGCGGCACGGTTGTCGTTAGTGAAACGGGAAGTATAGGTGGTTCGGGCGGCGGTGCGGGTAGCTCTAGCGGCGCAGGCAGCACGGGTGCTGGCGGCGTAGGCGGCGATACAATTATGCCGAGTAGTGCGGCACCACCGGAACCGACAGAAGAAGAAGCGCCACAAACGCAACCGGATCGGCAACCCAACGCTTGTGATCCCGGCGGCACAATGGCAGGTAAATGTTCGATTGGCGATCCCGGTTTTGTCTGCCCGCCGTATGTGACCGACTGCGAGGGCTATTCACAGATGTTGTGGCAGTCCGGCTACTATCTGCAACAGTACGAGGATGGCAAGCTGACATACGAGCAGATTCCCGACACGTTGAAATGGGTCGCGCAGCCGCCCACTCTGCTGGAGATGGGGGACTGTTTGGTGGTTATCCCGGAAGACGAACGGATCAATTTCGACCTTCCTGAGCCATTGCTCCGTATTCCGTTGGAGGTCATCTTAGGTATTTCAGATCCCAACTCGACCTATGGCAGCACAAATCCGTATGGCTTCAATTGGGAGCAAGGGGGGTCCCCTAACGCCCCAATGCTGGTGGCGTACGGTCAGGCCAATGCAATGAATCTGTGGTTAAGCGGCATAGGTTGGATGGAGACAGTCGTCTCCACCGATTGCCCCAATCCCACACCACCTGCCTAACCTTGTTCCCCGCTGTGATCGTCTTATGTGTCCCCCATCCAGCACTCTGGATGGGGGATTTTTTTAGGAAAATTATAACTAAATGAATTAATATCTTGACTGTGTGAACGAGGGAACTTTCCATCGTAGGGGATTCACACGGGGAGAGATGCTGATGCAACGCACATGGGTTGGGTTGTGGATGATGGTGAGTTTGATATGCACAGTAGTTCCGGTGCTGGCGGCGGATGGCGGCGCTTGTTCCATCGGGCGGGGCGATTTGAGCTTTCAAATTCCGCTGGCGGTGCTGCACGGAGAAGAAACGACCAGCGTACCCGCGCAGACATCGGGAGGCATAGACTACTGGTTCCAGTGGGGGGCGGGTGGCGCGGCGCTGCTCCTGCGAACCGTATCCAGTCAGGTGACAGTGTGGACGGCGCAAACGGGTGCATGGGCGAGCATACTGGATGCGAACGATTGCCCGCAGCCCACGCCACCCACACGCGAGTCTGTCCCACAGCCACCTGCCGATAGTGCTGATAGCGCCAATGCGTGCGCGGCAGGTGGGACGATGGCTGGCAAATGCTCGGTGATTGACCCCGGTTTCATCTGCCCGCCGGAGGTGAGTGACTGTCAGGCTTATTCCGAGATGTTGTGGCAGGGCGGCTGGTATCTGATTCGCTTTGAGCAGGGCCTTTTCAGCCGCGACCAGATTCCCGGCGCGTTCCAATGGCTGTTGCCACTTCCCGCCGCTGATACTGACGCTGCCGGAACTTGCACGGTGGATATCGGCAGCAGTAATGCCGCCAAACTAGGGTTGGCTGATTCGATGGTGGTCGTCCCACTGGCAGTGATAAACGGTCAATCTGACCCCGATGCGAACTACGGCGCAACGCCCTACGGCTTCGACTGGCGTGCGATTGACTCGCCCTTCACCGCCAAACAACTCATGGTCTACGGCTTTCAAGCGGCTTACGACATCTGGGATAGCTATTACGGCTGGTGGGCGGCGCGTGGCGATTGTCCCACGCCCACGCCACCAGCGGGATTGTGAAAAGCCCTCCCCCCCCACCCTTTCAAGGGTAGGTTTTTGAAGAACCTCACCCCTCAGTCC
>CAIVEA010000115.1 GCA_903904765.1 uncultured Chloroflexota bacterium | reverse complement strand
TTCATCTGGTAACGAAGTTGGTTTTGCGCTAGACGGAACACACCCGTCCCCCAGATCGCCACCATTGCCCACTGAAACGCGCTTTCCTGCCCAATCTGGCTTAGGGCGAGCCAACTGAGAGGTGATGCGAAAACCATCGTAATCACCACGAACGCTGTGTAAACAACCACGCTGAACCACAGTGCCGTCGAAGAATAACTGACTCGGTCCTCACGGGTTGGTGCATCAATCACAAACCGGATAACGCCCTGCGAAACTTCGAGCGCAATCGTCATCAAAATGAGTGTGTTGATTGCGTTGAGAATATCAATCGTCCCGTAATCCGCAGGCGAAAACACGCGGGTATACACGGGTACAAGAAAAAATGAGACAGCAGAAGTGATGAACTTCCCAAACCCGTAGATCACGCTGGCTTTGAGAAATTGCTTGAGCATAGTGTGCTATTAACAACCCGAAAATCAGGGAAAACCTCCGCGCATTGTATCACACCCCATCCTCCCTACTATCTGCGCCACCAACGTGCGCCTTGCCAACAAGGTCAACACTGTTAGAATCGTCCTCAACGCCATGCGGCGCTCATTCGCTTGATTGTAGACAGATCACTCTTATCCGAAACGGGGTAATTTATGTCGGAATTGCTCACAGAACTGGTACGCCGTTACAGCCCGTCCACGCTTGAAACGCCAGCCGTGACCTATCTCACCAACTGGATGCGCGAACGCGGCTTTGAAGCGTGGATTGACGAAGCGGGGAATGCCTGTGGTATTCGGGGTGCATCAAACGCACCCAATACCTTAATTTTGCTCGGTCATATTGACACTTTCCCGGGCGAAATACCCGTTCGAGAGGAAGATGGCATTCTGTATGGGCGCGGTAGCGTGGATGCCAAAGGTCCGCTTTGTGCCTTTGCCGAAGCCACCGCGCAGGCCACCATTCCTGAAGGCTGGCGCGTATTTGTCGTAGGTGGCGTAGAAGAAGAAACTACCACAAGCAAAGGCGCTCACTACATCAGCGACCGCTATACACCCACCTATTGCATCATCGGCGAACCCAGCGGTTCCAATCGCATCACTCTCGGTTACAAAGGGCGCATCCTCGTGGAGTACCGCCTGCGCCGTGCTGTAGCGCACACCGCACGCCCCGAACCGACAGTGGGCGCACTCGGTGCGGATTTCTGGAACGCCATCCACGATTGGGCTGAACGTGAAAATCATGGCATCGAACGAGTCTTTGACCAAATCATGCCCAGTCTGCGTACCATCAACACCAGTTCCGACTACTTCAACGAAACCTTAAACATGACTGTCGCCTTCCGCCTTCCGCCACGCCTCACCCCCGATGATGTCGTGAAGGCACTGCGGGCAATGGCACAACCAGATGGTGAACTACGTGCTATGGGCAGCGAAATAGCCTATCAAGCCGACAAGAACACCACCCTCACACGCGGCATGATGGCCGCCATTCGCGCCACAGGCAACCAACCCGGCTTTGTACTCAAAACAGGTACATGCGACATGAACATCGTAGCTGGCAAATGGACTTGCCCGATGATCGCTTACGGCCCGGGCGACAGCAACCTCGACCATACGCCCAACGAACACATCCCTCTCAGCGAATATCAAACAGGTATCAAAACCCTCAAAACCTTCATCGAATCGCTAACCAATCTGGTTTAGTCCCCAGCCCTCAACACCATCTGCACAAAACTATAGGTGGTGTTGGGGAGCATCAACAAACCTTTTTATACCAAGTGTGGAAACGGTTTCATTGGCAAAACCCGCTAGACCCAATTACAATTCACGGCATTCCGTAAAGGCAAAGGGATGCACATGAACGACTGGAATATACGCGAAAGCCAACGCACCTTAACCCGTTTACTCCCCCGCATCATACCGCACCTCGGTCAAGACAAAGACATCTTTATTCACCGTCTGAACGCGCATTTTCCCACCATCTTCCGCCTGCTACATGGGCTGTATGGCAATCGCTACGATTTTCACTACCATATTGAAGAAACGATCACCCTCGCGGCTCAACTTTTCGCGGCACGACCAGCCGATCTCAAGGAACTGGACCAATCCCGCGAAGCCGATCCTCTTTGGTTCAAATCTGAACGTATGATGGGCGGAGTTCTCTACGTTGACCTTTTTGCAGATAATCTCAAAGGCCTTCAAAACCGCATCCCTTATCTCAAAGAACTGGGAATCACCTACCTCCACCTCATGCCGCTGTTCAAAGCACCCGAAAAAGATAGTGATGGTGGTTATGCCGTCAGTGACTACCGCACTGTGAACCCGCGTTTAGGAACTATGCGGGAACTCGCAGCCCTCGCCAAAGAATTCCGCACCAACGGTATCAGCCTCGTGCTGGATTTTGTGTTCAATCACACATCCGACGAGCATCTCTGGGCAAAAAACGCGCTTGCTGGCGATCCTGACTTTCAGGAATACTACTACCTATTCGATGACCGTCAGTTGCCAGATGCTTATGAACGTTCCCTGCGCGAAATCTTCCCCGAACAATCTCCGGGAAACTTCACCTATCAGCCCCAAATTCAAAAATGGGCATGGACAACCTTTCGCACATTCCAATGGGATTTGAACTATGGTAATCCTGCTGTCTTTAACGCCATGATGGGCGAAATGCTCTATCTCGCCAATCAGGGCGTAGAAATTCTCCGCTTGGATGCAGTAGCCTTCATCTGGAAACGGCTGGGTACCAGTTGCGAGAGCTTGCCAGAAGCGCATCACATCATACAAGCCTATAACGCACTCGTGCGCATCGTTGCCCCTGCCCTGCTCTTCAAATCTGAAGCCATCGTTCACCCGGATGATGTCGCCAGCTACATCAATCAGGCCGAATCGCCCATCTCCTACAACCCGACACTCATGGCGCTCCTCTGGGAAGCTACCGCCACCCGTGATGTTCGCCTGCTGCAACGCTCTATGCAGAAGCGTTTCCGCCTATCCGCTGATTGTGCTTGGGTCAACTATATTCGCTGCCACGACGATATTGGCTGGACATTCGCCGATGAGGACGCGACAGAACTCGGCATCAACGGCTTCGACCATCGCCAATTTCTCAACACCTTTTACACCGGGCGCTTTCCGGGCAGTTTTGCCAAAGGTGTCCCCTTTAACTACAACCCGATCACTCAAGACATGCGTATCAGCGGCAGTGCAGCCTCACTAGCAGGCATGGAACAGGCGCTCGAAATGAACAATCCGCTGTATATCGAGCACGCGCTGCGCCGTCTACTGCTCCTACACAGCGTCATCATCAGCGCAGGGGGCATCCCGCTGATCTACCTCGGTGACGAAATTGCCACCCTGAACGATTACAGCTACGAGCAAGACCCGGCCAAACGGGTAGACAGCCGTTGGACGCACCGCGCCATATTCGACTGGCAAAAAGCCGAGAAGCGGCACGATACCAGCACCATTCAGGGGCGCATCTTCATGGGCATCAAACGCCTTGCTGAGATTCGCCAGCAAAATCCGGCCTTCAGCAGCGCAGAAACCGAATTCGTGGACACAGGCAACAAGCACGTCCTCGGCTACGTGATCGGTCAGCGCATCCTCGCCCTCGTGAACTTCAGCGAATTTGCACAGGTTGTAGATCGCGCTCACCTGCCCGCCAACATCACGCACCAGTGGTCAAACGGGGTCATTGAACTCATTGGTCAACACCTATGGACGTTCCGGGATGACATCCGGCTCGAGCCATACGAGTACATCTGGCTCGGTGCCGCGCCCGCGTAACACACGAATATCCTTTGCATACTATCCGCATAGGCTTTCCACATCAGGAGCCTATGCCGATTTTCAATTCCCAACACGATCATCATAGATATAGGAATATTGTGCTATCCCTTTCGGCTGCTTTTGGACTCATGTCCTATACGGAAGTGATGCAAATCCATATACGCTTGAATTAAAGCACAACGGTACGTCAATGGAAGTAATTACTATGCACCGTAACCGATGGTTCTCCGCCGCCATAATCATAGGGGTCATGATCGCGCTGCTCACCCTGAGCATCCGCACCATTCTTGGACAAACACCAACTGCCACTTCAACCGACTGGACGCAAGACGGGCGCGACGCACAGCGCACGGGTTACATTTCGATTGAACCCGCCCAACCGTGGCAATTCTTATGGTCATGGAATGGGCCGGATGCGAACGGCGGCTCCAGCGCCCATTTCTACAACGCCCCCACCGAAGCGCGTACAGTCACCGGTGGCTCGTATGTGTATGTACCCGCTGGTAGTCGCGGCCTGTATGCGCTGAACAAGCTCACTGGTCAGCAAGCATGGAACATAGCGACTGCCGCTGCCTTCAATGCCACGCCAGCCTACGACCCTGCCACCAATACTCTCTATGCTGGAGCAAGTGACGGTCAGTTCTACAAGATCAACGCCAGCACCGGGGCGGTCCTCGCCTCCTATAACACCGGCAATCCGCTCAACAAGTCCGTACTGCTGGTGGGAACATTCGCCTTCATCGTCACAGACAGCGGGCAACTGCACAAATTGGACACTACTACTCTGTCACGGGTATGGGTCTATGCAGGCAACGCTGCCATCGCTACGCCGCCAGCCTACTCCGCCAGCCGTGATACTATCATCTTCGCTACCAACGACCTGTTTGTGCATGCCGTCAGCAACGCCACTGGAACCGCCCGCTGGCGAGTGAAACCCACCCCCAACACAGCCGGATTCCCGAACGAAATGGATGGCATGTGGCCGGTCATCGCCGAAAAACACGGTGTCGTATTTGTGCGGATGCGCCTTGACCACAACGCAGGTCTCTGGGGAGGACCGGGTAAAAGCGGCATGTATCCCAACACCAATGCGGAAACCCGCACTTTCTTGCAAAATAATCCGCAACTCAAAAATCTATTCGCCCTCAATTTGGACACCGGCGCAGAAGCTTTCATTCCCGCCGTCGGTTATGGTGGCGTAGAAGCCCTCGTCAACAATCAAGCTTACTTAGATATTGGCCCCGTTCCGGTCATCCGCACATTGTCAGACGGGAACGAAGTCGCCTACATGCTGTTCCGAAACGGTCAGAGCGCCCCGCCCGATGGCAGATGGGATTCACACATGGGCGAAATGGTGCTGGATAGCACCACCGTCCCCGGCCTCGTCGCAGGCGATCTGCGTTTCATCAGTTGGTCCAATTCCAGTGTGCGCGTCACCGATGAGCAAACGCCCTTCACAATGGCCGGCAATACCCTTCTGCGTGCCCATTGGGGAGCGAGTGAGAGCGTAACCATTACCAATCGCGCCAACACGCTCGGCCTAACCTATGCAGCCCCCATCACCACACAGGCCAACCCCACTGTCATCCGGCGGCAAACCACCTGCTCCAACTTCGCCCCAACTACTCATTGGACAACCTGCGGTTTAACTCTGTTGAACGATGGGCGTTTCTGGCCGGGGCCGGGCTTCTGGGTGTACTGGAACGTGATGGATCCCCCCACACCAGTCCGCAGCGCCTATAGTGAAGGGCTGCTCCCCCGCTACACCTATGTCAGCGGCAATCTGATTATTGTTGAAGGAAACGGGGGCGAGTTATTCGTCCTCAAGCACAGCGGTTCCATCTCCGCACCAACCACCACCGCAACTGTCGTCGCGCCTTCTACCACACCCACCATTGCACCTTCGGTCACGCCACTACCACCCACGCCAGCGCCATCCGGGACAGGCACACCGACGATCACCATTCTGAACGCTAATGCGACGCAAATCCCGCGCTATCAGCGCATGGAACTCACTTTCCAGATCAGCAAATCCTATCCAGCGAACTCATGGCTACCCTACTATTACTATGATCCTGCGGATTCAGCGGGCATAGAAGGCATCACCATAGACGCACATTTCCGTGCGCCATCTGGACGTGATATCGTCGCCCCTGCGTTCTACTATCAGGATTACATTCGCAGTGGTACAACGCAGGTCGTTATGACCCCAACTACCACCACCAGTTGGAAAATCCGCTTCGCGCCCGAAGAAGTGGGCGATTACACCTACTACATCACCATTACCGACAAGAACGGTTTTACGCGCTATCCAGCTTCCGGTGATATGCGCTTCACTGCCACAGCCTCAACGGTCAAAGGTTTCATTCGCGTCTCACCTCGAGACTCGCGTTTCTTGGAATACACCAACGGCGAGAGTTTCATCCCCATCACTAGCGGACGGCAATGGTGGTCGCCAGCCAGCGCCCTACGCAGTCTGGAATACGAACAAACCTTCACCGACTTTAGCAAAAATGGCATCAACCTCACGCGCATCTGGGATCAGAACGACGGATACGGTCTCACGGTGGAAGGTCATTACGATGCCTATCTTTGGCCGGATGACTTCAATCCCGAACAGCGCGTGGATGTAAACACCATCCCCAAAGGAACACAGTTCAACCAGCGCGGCGGCTACGAACTCGACAAGATCATCGAATCTGCTGAGCGAAATGGTGTATATATCCAGTTGACCGCGCACGGCGACCCCTACTGGATATGGGATGCCAGCGTGAACAGTGCCACCCCGGTTGCATGGGATAATCCCGCCCGCATCCGCTACTGGGAGCGCAATTTCCGCTATCGAGTCGCCCGTTGGGGCTATTCAACCTCCATCCTCGCTTGGGAACACTGGAACGAACTAGGGCATATCGCACTCACATCAGATGTCTACCGGTTCTACCAAGCCTACGGGCAATTCCAACAACAAACTGACCCCTATCGCCATTTGCGGACGACTTCACAGGGTTCGCAAGCATGGAGTCCTGCCTTCTGGTCATCACCCGTCGTAGACATCGCCAACTACCATGATTACATGATGATCTCGCGCTATAGTGCAGACCTAACCTACGATGCTGCTAATTTCGTCGCCCGCTTTGCACAATGTCTGCGTACCACCACCGGACAAACCTGTGGGCTAAGCATCGGCGATGGTTCATCATGGCAGGGTTCGCCGCGCCCGATTATCTGGGGGGAATTAGACACAGGGACAACTCAGTGGAATCAGGCCAACCCGCAGCCAAAAGCCACGCACGATATGCGATGGGCGGGCTTATTCTCTCCGATTGGTATGGCTCCCATTGACTGGTACTTCTCGGCACAATCTGCGGACTTTATCGCCACCAAACACAAAGAAGCCAAAATCGCTGCCGATTACTTCCGGGGCATAGATTACGCAGGCAAAGCATTCACATACCTCTCCACAACCGATGTCAGCCTGACTAACGAGGCCATCACCACCAACAATCCCCAACTGCGCGTGCTAGGAATGCGTGCAAGTGGCGGAAGTGAACTATACGCATGGGTGCAGAACAAGACGAATGCCCGTTGGGATCAAACCGCCTTAGCCGCATCCATCAACGGCAGTTTCACCGTGAATGGCATGGCGGCAGGCAGCTATCGAATCGAATTCTGGGACACCACCACCGGCTTGGTAAGTAATGGTGGCACAGTCACGGCTGCCAATGGTACTCTGATCATCAACATCAGCAATCTCTCGCGAGACATGGCGCTCAAAATTCTGCCGACCACCCTGCCAGTAGCCACTCCAACACCAACCGCGACGGCTATCCCACCAACTGCAACCCCGACACTTATTCCGTCCGCCACACCAACACTTGCGCCAACTGCAACCCCGACACTTATTCCGTCCGCAACACCGACGGTGGTCGTGCCGACCGCAACGGCCACATCCACCATGCCGCCGACACAGACCGCTGTGATCCCGTCCGCCACCCCCACAGCGACACCTATACCGCCAACAGTAGTCCCACCTGCCCCAACTGCGACTCCGTTCACAGCAGGCGCAAACGCACTACGCATAGAAGCCGTCAGCACAGCCGCCACCATCGGCGGCATGGTCGCCGTCAATCTCACCGTGTTGAACGCAACGGATATTTACGGCGTGGATTTGACCTGTGCCGTAAACCCGGTCGTCCTGCTCGGCACAACCACCACCGGCTCAGACGGGTTCAATAACAGCAACAGCTTCATCGTGGATCGCGCATATCAGGCCGATGGCACATGGAAAGTTGCCGCCAGCCGCCTCAAACCCGCGACAGCCATTTCCGGGAACATATTGCTCATCACTCTGAACTATCTGATTATCAACAATGGCACCAGCGACATCACCTGCACTGCGCTGGCAGTTGACCCGCAGGGACGTGATGTCGCTCTCACCATCATCCCCACCAGCCTCACTATCGGGGACGGAAATGGAACAGTGGCAGTCACTAGCACGCCAACCACTGTCCCTACCAGTACAGCCACACCTGTGCCGACGTTACAACCTACACAAACACCCATCCCCGTTCCGGGCAGCGTATACGGGGTTGTCACCTATCCGGGCATGAACGATCACAGTGGCATCACGGTGGTACTATTCAAAGATGGCGCATTGTTCGCCCAAACTGCTACCGACGCATCCGGCGCGTATCAGTTCAATAGCGTACCCGCTGGCAACTATATCGCTGCACTGGGCGCACCCCTCTCGCTCGTCATTCAGCATACAGTGACAGTTGTCGAGGGACAACCAACCATCATCCCGGATTATCAGTTAACAATGGGCGATACTAACAACAGCGGTCAGATTGACCTGACAGATGCTGCTCTCGTCGGCGCGAATCTCAATCTCTCAAGCCAACTTGTGCCAACCGCAGACCTCAATCAAGACGGCCTCATTGATATTCGTGACCTCGTCTTGGTCGGAAGCGGTTTTGGCCTAGCATCCCCGCTTGTTTACCCCTAGCCAAAGAACAACGAAGGGTGGAAACTAGAAGTTTCCGCCCTTTGTCACCTATTTGTCTATACCGCTGATTATCTTATATGGACAGTGAAAATTGCTGCCGCAATAGTCCGTCGAGTTTGATAATACCTTCCCGGATGGTTTCCCCCAAAAATATGCCGGGAACCCGCTCTCGCCATTCCGGATTATCTGTAAAAATCCGTCCCCCATACCCCACCAGCGGGCGATTATGCTGTAACTCAGGAAAAAACTCCGTCAGCCTAAGTAGATTTTGAGCCGACTCTTCACGCATCGCCACCAATACCACTGCCGGGGTCTGTCCATCACGCACGAATTCAGCCAGATCGTTCAACGGCATATTCTGCCCGAGATAAGCGATAGGCCAATGGCGGCGGCGCATCAGTGCACCAAACATCATCAGGCTACCCTCATGCCATTCATTTGGCGCACAAGCCAGAAGCACAGGCGGCACCCCCACAAACGGCACTGGCCCGGTATTCATCCATTGCAGGACTCGCTGCCTTAGAAAACTGGTAGCCAGATGTTCTCCAGCAATACTGATACGCCCCTCAGTCCATGCCTCTCCAATCGCATATAACGTCGGTTCAATCACGTCCAGAATCAGTTCCTCCACCGAACAGGTCGCCAAGAGTTCGCTCAAAAACTGGTCGGCAGCAGGC
>CAIVEA010000114.1 GCA_903904765.1 uncultured Chloroflexota bacterium | reverse complement strand
GATCTCCCGGCAGCGTCTATTACAATATCCAGCTGCTGACTCCCCCCAAGACTATAACCAGACACACCACCACCGGGATTTACTCCCCTGGTTGCCCCGCTTACAGTATGTGAATGCGAACCGCCACTGGAAGTCGTCCGCAGTCTGGTGGTGTTCATCAGCAGCATCGTTCCGCAGGGGTTGGTGCTGACGGCTACGCTTTCGCTGACGATTGGCGCGATCAGCATCACCCGCTTTCAGACTCTCATCCAGCGCGTGAACGCCGTCGAGTCGATGGCGAATGTCACGGTGCTGTGCTTCGACAAAACCGGCACGCTCACCCGCAACCAGCTTTCGGTGCAGCGCCTCGTCCCACTGGATGGCCGCCCGGAAAGCGACTTGATCGCGGATTTACGGCGCTACACGGGCAATCTGGCGCACCGCAACCGCACCGCTGGCGCAGTGGCGGAGTTCGTAGGGCAGGCCACAGAGGGCAGCGGCGGCGCGGTCAAACGCGGTGAAATCGCGTTCAATTCCAGTCGCAAATGGGGCGCGGTGGTATTTGAGGGCGATACGCTCATCCTCGGCGCGCCGGAACGCCTGCTCGACCCCGCCCGTGTGCCGGAAGCCGCCGCGCAAGCCGCGAAACTGGCGGCGGATGGGCTGCGCGTGCTGGCCTTCGCCCGCAGCGCACAGATTCCCGCCGATGGTGACGCGCTCCGCAGCAACCCGCTGGCGCTCATCATCCTAAACGACGAAATTCGCCCGGATATTCAGGCCACGCTGGACTCGTTCCGGCAGCAGGATGTCCGCCTGAAGGTCATCTCCGGCGACAACTTGGAAACAGTACGCTCTATTGCGCTGGCCTCCGGCCTTGAGGTGCGGAAAGCCTTCACGGGGGACGAGCTAGAGCGCATGTCGTCGCATGAGCTAGAGAGCGCGGCGGTGGAGGGCGATCTGTTCGCCCGCATCGAGCCGGAAACCAAGCGCAAACTGGTGGCGGCGCTCAAGCGGCAGGGCGAGTATGTGGCGATGGTGGGCGACGGCGTGAACGATGTCCCCGCGCTGAAAGAGGCACATCTGGCGATTGCCATGAACGATGGCGCACAGATCGCCAAAGATGTGGCGGAAATCGTACTGCTGAACAACGCCATGTCCACGCTGCCCAAAGCCTTCGAGGAAGGCAAGGCCATCACGCAGACCATCTACGGCACGACCAAGCTGTTCCTCGTCAAGAACTTCTACAACATTGTGCTGATTTTCTTTGTGGGCTTTATGACGCTGCCGTTCCCCACCAGCCCGATCCAGATTAGCTGGATCACCTTCGGCACGGTCAATATTCCCGCCACGCTGATCGCCTTCAAGATCATCCGTCCGGCCTTCATGAAGCAGTTCCGGCGCGATGTGCTGGATTATGTGCTGGTGGCCGGCATGATTGGCGCGGTGCATCTGGCGGTGCTGTACGCGGTGTCTTACTTCGGCAGCGGGCAGAATGTGCATGTGGCACGCAGCGTGGTGACGATGTTCATCGGCCTGCTAGGGACGCTGATCTTCTGGAATGTGCATGGCGTAGAAGTGTTCTCGCCGCAGACTATGCGGACGCACTGGCGGGTGGTGGTGCTGGGACTGGTGCTGGCGTTCCTCACGCTGCTGGTGCCGTTCCTGCTGCCGGAGCCATTCGCGTTTGTCTCTCCCGAACCGATGCTGTGGGTGTTGATGCTGGCGGTGCTGGCGCTGACGACGGTGATGATCCACACCTTCACGCACAACCGCTGGCTGATTAATCAGTTATGGGAACTGGTTAAGCCGTAGGCCGTCAGGCCGATTTTACGCCGACCACCGCGTATTCAACGCCGTTGGGGTTATTCATGTGCTTGGAAGCGTCTAGGATTTCCATACCTACTAGACTGCCGTCTTCAGCATAGTCGAGGATGACCCCCGGCTTATCCTCATCACTTTCGGCAATCGGCGCATCGCTAAACAGGATTCGCAGGACATCCACTGCTGCGTCATAGGTCACTTTCATGATTCATCGCTCCACTGTGGATGAATTCGTAAAACCCTCATCCCCGGCCCTTCTCCCTCATGGCGAAGGGAGTCAGACAAATGCGGGAATTTGTAGGGACACCCAACGGGGTGTCCGCCAGCGGACGTGCCGTTGCACGTTCCTACGATGACTCCTGAAAGGGAGTGAGGGGTGAGGTTCAATCAGGCGATGACCGCACCGTAGAAACTACTCAGGTCGTCCAGCAGGTAATCCGGCGCGGCGGCATCCAGTTCACCGGGGGCGGTGGCGTACCCCGTTCGCACCGCGACGGCGATTGCGCCCAAGGCACGGGCGCAGGCCACGTCCGCCGCCGTGTCGCCCACCACCACCACTTCCTGCGGGGCGATGCGCCGCCCCAGATGGCGTTCTGCGCGTTCCAGCGCCAGTGCAGGCAGGCGGTTGCGGTCAGGATGTTCGCTGCCATACGCCCCTACCGGAAACCAGTCGGGGTCGAATCCCGCCGTCCGCAGTTTGATGGGCGCGGTGGCTTGCACATTGCCGGTGACGATTCCTGCCAGCAGGCCGCGCCGCCGCGTCTCTGCGACGGTATCATGTGCCGCAGGGCAGGGTTGCACCGGAAAATTGCCGATCACGGCGGATAGATGGCGGGCGGCGGCCTGCTGATAATCGGGCATCCGGCGCTCGATTTCTTCAGGCGGGAAATACCCGCCGAGCAGATCGAGCAGGGTACTCCAATCGGTCTTGCCGCCGAAATAGTGCGACTCGATCTGCCCGACTTCCCCGAACACCTCTTGCATCGCCAACCGCGTCGAAGTGCGCCCCGCGCCTTTAGGCCACAGCAGCGTGCCGTCAATATCAAACAGAATCAACTGAACCGGATGGGGGATGGGCATCGTCGGGTATCTCGTTTCTATGGAGTCGGTGCAGGCTATTATTCCACAGGCCGCCGCGCCTCACCATTCCGCGATAGAGCCGTCGCCATGCCGCCACACGGGGTTGCGCCACTGGTGACTGCGCTCTGCCGCCGCCCGTACCGCGTCTTCGTTGATCTCAATTCCCAGCCCCGGCGCGGAGGGGAACTGCACCATGCCGTCCTGATAGGCGAATACCCCCGGGTCTTGCAGATAGTCCAGCAGATCGTTGCCCTGATTGTAGTGAATGCCGAGGCTTTGCTCTTGAATGAAGGCGTTATAGGCCACCGCGTCCACCTGTAGGCAGGCCGCCAGCGCAATTGGCCCTAATGGACAGTGCGGCGCGAGGGCGACATCGTAGGCTTCGGCCATCGCCGCGATCTTGTACACCTCGGTGATGCCGCCCGCGTGGGACAGGTCGGGCTGGATGATGTCCACCACACCCTCGCTCAACAGGCGCTTGAAGTCCCAGCGCGAGTACATGCGCTCTCCGGTGGCGATGGGCGTGGAGGTGTGGGCCGCAATCTCGTGCAGCGCCTCGTTATTTTCGGGCAGCACCGGCTCCTCGATGAACATCAGGTTGAACGGTTCCAGCGCCCGCGCCAGCACCTTCGCCATCGGCTTATGGACGCGCCCGTGAAAATCTACGCCGATGCCCAGTTTGCTTCCGCCCGCCTCGCGTGCCGCCGCGATGCGCTCCACCATCGCATCCACCTTGTCGCCAGAGTCGATGAACTGCAATTCCTCGGTGGCGTTCATCTTGATGGCGGTGAAGCCCAGCGCCATCCGGTCTGTCACCTGACGGGCAATGTCCGCCGGACGATCCCCGCCCACCCACGAGTACACGCGGATGCGGTCGCGCACCTTGCCGCCCAGCATCTCGTAGATGGGCAGGCCAGCTGCCTTGCCTTTGATGTCCCACAGGGCTTGATCTACGCCGGCGATGGCGCTCATCATCACCGCGCCGCCCCGGTAGAAGCGGGCACGGTACAGCGTTTGCCAGATGTCCTGAATGCGGGCGGGGTCTTTGCCCACCACGTAGTCCGCGATCTCGTTCACTGCGGCGGCGACAGTATCCGCATGGCCTTCGACGACGGGTTCGCCCCAACCGGATAGGCCCTCATCGGTGGAGATTTTGAGGAACAACCAGCGCGGTGCGACTTTGAACAGTTCCAGTTGGGTGATTTTCATGAGGTTATGCCGTGACTCGCTTGGCGATTTCTTCGCGCACGACAGGGGCGACCTTCGTGCCGAACAGTTCGATGGCGTGCATCAGCT
>CAIVEA010000113.1 GCA_903904765.1 uncultured Chloroflexota bacterium | reverse complement strand
TTGTGTTTGTCCTGACACTCATCGGGTATGGCTACTGGTTCAAACGCCGCCGTGCGCTGCTGCTGCTGGTGCTACCGATTCTGACTTATGTTCTCGTCCTGACTAATGATGCTCATCACTTGATCTGGTCAGGCCAGCGGTTGGTGGATGTGGGTGGGTTTCGTATCCATTATGCCGAGCATGGCGTTCTGTATACACCGATTGTCTATTACCTGTATGTGCTTATGCTGGTATCGTTGGGGCTGCTCCTGCGTTCCATCTGGCAGGCGCACGGTCTGGTACAGCGCCAATATCTGCTGGTGCTGCTAGGCGCACTGGTTCCGATTGTGGCGAATATCCTCAGTCTGTTAGACCCGCTTTTTCAGTATTTTGATGCCACCGTCATCATGTTTTTGATCTCTGCCGCCCTGTATTTGTGGGCGATTTTCGGCCTGAAACTACTCGATGTGATCCCTATCGCCCGCAAGACGGTGATTGATAATCTGCCGGATGGGCATCTGGTGGTAGATCGAACGCTGCGTGTGGCGGATGTCACACGCGGCACGCTGCGGTTCTTACCGAACGGGGATCGGTCTAAGATGGTGGGAAAGCCGATTGGTGATGTGCTGCCCGGTTGGTTATATGAGATGTGGAATTTATCTTTTCAGCCCACCGCGTTGCGGCAAACCGTCAAGACCGATGTGGATGGTAAACCGGGATTTGTGGAAGTGCGCTTCCAGCCGATTCATCATCCACATGCCGAAGGGACGGCGGGATGGGTGGTGGGGCTGCATGATGTGACGGTGGAACAGCAAGCGCAGATTGAACGCGAACGTTTGTGCGAACGTCAGATTGAAATTCAACTGGAAAAAGAGCGCGTTCACTTGCTCACCCATTTTATCCGGGATGCCGCACAGGAATTTGGCACGCCCCTCACCATCATCAATTCCAGTGCCTTCCTGCTGGAACGCCTTTCAGAACCGGAGAAACGACGCAAAAAAGCACGTCTGGTTCAGGAACAGGTACAGCGCATCATCACACTGGTGGATACGCTGTTGAAAATCGTCAATTTGGAAAGCGGACGCAATAACAGCTTTTCCCCGGTAGATTTACGGGCACTGGTTGATGGGATTTGTGTGCAATTTTCATCTGAAGATAAGCCGATGCCCACTCTGGACTGGGCGCGTCCTTCCCAACCTGTCATCGTACACGGGATTGCGTCTCATTTGTTCGAGGCGATGACGCAGGTGATTGAGAATGCGACACATTACACTCCGCCGGAAGGGACAATCACCCTGCGCTTAATCTGTGCAGAGAATCGGGTTGTGCTATCGGTACAGGATACGGGCGAAGGCATTTCGGATGCGGAACTTCCGTATATCTTCGACGCATTTTGGCGCAAGGACGACTCGCGTTCTGATGCGGGATTCGGCATGGGGTTGACAATTGCCCGCCGAATCGTGCGCTTTCATGGTGGTGATATCGAAGTGGAAAGCCGCGTCGGGCAAGGCAGCACCTTCCGCATGGTGTTGCCGGCATAGTATGAACCGACTTTTACCCTGATGATTTTCTCTTTGTAGATGAAATCCCTCTTGGCTGATGGGAAATTGTTTGAACATGGGTGAGATGTATCCGGGAGATCATTTCGTGTGTGTTATAATGCGTCATATTATGGTTTGATGCACTACCCTTATTGAACGGACGCACCTGATGACATGGCAGCTCTCCATTTTCTCGATCATCCTCTGGTTCGCCACTTTCTTGTCATGGACAGGTGCGTGGGTGGCATGGCGGCGCTTGCACACCCGTGCTTCGTTGGCGCTGGTTGCTCTGATGTGCTTTGCCGGCTTGTGGTCTTTCGCGCAGGGGACGCGCATCGCTGCTGTGGATTATGATTGGCAGATTGCGTGGTTATACGTTCAGTGGTTGGCGATCACCTTTACGCCGACAGTATGGTGTATCTTCATCCTCGTTTTTATCGGTTACGAAAGCTGGTTGACGCGCCGCATCTGGCTGTTGTTCATTCCATCCACTTTTTTATACACCCTTGTTTTAGCTAATGATCGTCGGCATTTTATCTGGAAGGGGATTGAAGCCTATAACATCTCCGGTGTGCTGGCTTACCGAACCATTCGTGGAGATGGTTATGGCTTGGTCGTTCTGTATTTTTATATCCTGATTGCGCTGTGTCTCATCTCGCTCATTCGCGCTATTTTGCGGGCGAATGGGATAGCACGTCAACATCTGATGCTGGTACTGATCGGTCTGCTCGCGCCGCTGGCTGGCAACATCTTGCAGGTTGCCAGTGTCACATCCAAGCTGTTCGACATCACGCCGATCTTGTTGATTGTGTCCAGCATCATTTATCTGTGGGCGATGCTCGGTTTCAAACTGCTGGAAATTATCCCGATTGCCCGGAATACAGTGGTGGATAATTTTCAGGATGGGGTGATCGTTGTGGATCGGTCACAGCGAGTTGTGGATATTAACCCCAGTGCGTTCCGTTTTTTAAGCCCTCAAGGGGCAAAATCCAAGGTGATAGGACAACTGATTCAGGTGGCGTTGCCTACATGGATGCAGGTGATGTGGACATTGATGGATGCGCCGACCCGCTTAAAACAGACTGTCCAAGGGGAAGTAAGCGGTCAGCCGGGTTTTATCACCATGCAAATCGCTCCGATTTATCAGAATCGCAGTCTCGAATTTACGGGTTGGGTGCTGATGTTGCATGATGTCACGCAGGAGCAGCAAGCACAGGCCGAGCGTGAACAACTGCGGGAACAGGCACTCGCTGAACGGGAACGCCTGCGAGAACAAGAACTAGAAATCAAACTAGAAAAAGAGCGTATCCATCTGCTCTCGCAGTTTCTTCAAAATGCGGCTCACGAGTTTCGTACACCGCTGACCGCCATTCATTCCTGTGCGGAGTTGATTGATCGCATAAATGATCTGGAACGCGCCCGCATCAAAGCCCGGCTGATTCAAGTGCATGTGCAGCGCACAACGCGCTTAGTGGATATGTTGCTGAAGATGGCGCGTTTCGACGGGGCGCAGTCTGCGCCTGTCATGACGACGGATGTTGTCGAACTCACTGATAGCGTTTGTCAGCAGATGCGAACCCGCTATGGCGAGTCGCCGGTGCTGCACTGGACACGCCCCGCCACCCCATTATCTATACAAGGGATGGGCGATCAACTCATGGATGCCATCGGGCAAATTGTGGATAACGCTTATCGCTTTACCCCGCCGGCTGGGACGATCACGGTTCGCGCTTTTACCGAAGGGGGGGACATTCAAATAGAGGTACAGGATAGCGGAATCGGCATCAGCGCAGAAGACCAGACGCATATTTTCGAGGTGTTCTGGCGGCGGGATGAAGCGCATAGCACCCCCGGTTTCGGGCTGGGGTTGTCCATCGCGCTTCGCATCGTGCAGATGCATGGGGGACGAATTGCAGTGGAAAGCCG
>CAIVEA010000112.1 GCA_903904765.1 uncultured Chloroflexota bacterium | reverse complement strand
GCAGCAGCACGCCCGCCACCGCTTTCACCACAATCGCCGTCACCGAGAGCTTCTCGTTGCGGGCTTTCAACCGCGCTCGCAGCCCCTCGATTCCGGTCATATCAATATCGGCCTCAAAGAAGATGTGCGGCGCGGTCTGGAAGCTCTTTTGCAGGCGGTTGGCAATCGTGCGCCGCATACCTTCCATCTTGACCGTGCGCGGCATATCGTCCGCGCCTGCGCTGGTTGCAACCGGAACAGGCGGTGCAGCAGCAGCAGCGGGCGGCGCGGCGGTCAGCGCCTGCTGAACATCGTGCGCCTGAATGCGTCCGCGTGGGCCTGTTCCAGCCACCGTCTGAAGATCAACGCCAGCCTGTTCCGCGATATGGCGGGCAGCGGGCGTAGCACGCACTTTACCCGGCTCGGACGGGGTGGCGGCCAGCGCAGTTTCCACATCGCGGCGTGTGACGCGGCTACCGGGGCCTGTGCCTTGAATCTGCGCCAGATCAACCTGCGCGGCTTCCGCCATGCGCTGTGCAACCGGAGTCGCTTTATGCGCGGCAGCGGCAGGCGTAGCGACCGGCGCGGCCTCTGCCGGAATAGCAGGCGCGGCAGCAGGCGCAGTCATCCCGCCAGCGGGCGGCGCTTCGCCGGGGCGCAGCAGGTAGCAAATGACCTGCGTCACGGGGACGGTCGCGCCTTCGGCATACAGCAGGTTGTAAAGCGTCCCAGCTTCAGGCGCTTCCACTTCCATGTTCACTTTGTCAGTGGTCACTTCGCAGATCGGGTCGCCGGAGCGCACGGTTTCGCCCTCGTGCTTCAGCCATTTCACGATGTCGGCTGTTTCCAGCGTGAATCCAAACTTGGGGAGAATGATGGGTACGGGCATACGCTGTTCCTATTCAGCCGCCGCTGCACCGATGAGGCACTGCGGCGGCGACTTGCGCTTTAGTATTCGCCACGCGCCAGTTTGCGCGCTTCACGAACAATCGACTCCACTTGAGGAACGGTGTGGTATTCGAGTTCGCGGTTGTAGGGGATGGGAATGTCCAGCCCGGCCAGTCGGCGCACGGGCGCTTCCAGATAATCGAACGCCTCGCTGGAGGCGATACGCGCCACAATTTCGCCGCCGAAACCGCCCATCTGAACGGCCTCATGCACCACCAGCGCCCGCCCGGTCTTTTTGACCGAAGCGATAATCGGCGCATCATCCAGCGGACTCAGCGTGCGCGGGTCTACCACTTCCAGTTCGATGCCCTCTTTCGCCAGTTCTTCGGCAGCGGCCAGCGCACGGCTGACCATGACCGAGGTAGCGACCACCGTCACATGCTGCCCTTCCCGCGCCACCCGCGTCTGACCGAGGGGGATGCGGTAGGGTTCTTCCGGCACTTCGCCTTTGGTTTTGTACAGCAGTTTGTGTTCGATGAAGATCACCGGATTCTCGTCATCAATCGCCGCCAGCAGCAGCCCTTTGGCATCGTAAGCGTTGCTGGGCATGACCACTTTCAGCCCCGGCACATGCACGAACCAGTTTTCGAGGCTCTCACTATGCTGTGCTGCCGCGCCTGTGCCAGAACCACCGGGCATCCGCAGCACCATCGGCACGCTGGCCTTGCCGCCGAACATGAAGCGCACTTTCGCCGCTTGCAGCACCATCTGTTCCATCGTCAGCGTGACGAAATCCATGAACTGAATTTCGCCCACCGGACGCATACCCGTCAGCGCCGCGCCGATGCACGCGCCCGCGATCGTGGCTTCTGAAATCGGCGTGTCAATGATGCGCTCCGCACCAAACTCCTGAAGCAGTCCGGCGCTCACGCCGAACGCACCGCCGTATACGCCGATGTCCTCACCAATCATGAACACCCGCGAATCGGCAGTCATAGCCTGACGCAGCCCTTCACGCAGGGCTTCAGCGTAGGTTAACTCACGCATACACACCCTCCAGAATGGTGCTGACATCCGGCATCGGGCTGGCTTCGCTAAACTCTACAGCGCGATCAATGATGCCCAGCGCCGTATCGCGCATCCCATCCGCCCCGGCCTGATCGAGGATGCCGCCCGCCACGAGCAAACTGGAGAACCGCTTGATCGGGTCGCGCTGTTCCATCCATTCCGCCACTTCTTCGCGGCTGCGGTACGCCTGACGATCGCTCTTGGAATGTCCCTTGTAGCGGTACGTGACCGATTCGACCAGCGATGGGCCTTCACCACGACGGGCGCGAGCTGCTGCGTCGGAAATCGCCAGATACACATCCAGCGGGTCGTTGCCATCCACCGTCACACCGGGGATGCCGTATCCGGCTGCGCGTTCGCTGACACGCTCGATGTTGAACGCCTTCGGGAACGGCATGGACATGGCGTACTGGTTGTTCTCG
>CAIVEA010000111.1 GCA_903904765.1 uncultured Chloroflexota bacterium | reverse complement strand
CTGGCTGGCGATTTCTTCGAGGCGCTTCTCTTCTTCGATGGGATCCTCCAAGGCCTCGCTGTAGCCGAAATTGATGATCCAGTGGTCATACGGGCCGGGCTTGGTGGTGTAGTAGCTGCCCTGCTTCTTGCGCGTCTCCAGATTGTCGCGGGCGATGACTTCCTCGCCCTGCACGACGATGGCCTTGCCCAGATACTGCTCATAGGTGTTGCCGAGGATGTCGGCGGGCATGGCGCGGTAACGGACTTCGTACAGCTTTTCCAGCAACGGCATGAGCGTGGCATCGCTGAAGCTGGCCTCATCCGCCAGACCGGGGGCGAATAGCGCCGAGTTGTGGTCTTCGTCAAAGCGGCGGAAGAACTGGTCAATCTGCTGGTCGAGGCTGAAAGTGTAGCGGTTGGTCTGGCGCACTTCGAGGAACTGGCGCAGCGTCCCCGGCGGGACGACCAGCCAATCTTCGGCGAAGCGGGCGATCACCAGCCGATCCAGATAGCGTTGCACGACGGCGCGTAGTTGCGGCAGCAGCACGCGCCCATCCTTGTCGAAAGCCCAACGGTTCTGGGCGCGGCGCTTGAGGACATCCGTCGCCAGCTTCAAGCGCCATTCGTTGATGAATTCCAGATACGGCCCGTCAATATCACGGGCGTACCGCTGGTTGCTCAGGCTTTCCAGACTGCCGGCCAGCACATTGGGGTAGGCCAATTGCCAGAGCTGGTCGAACTCGGTGAGCAGCGCCCCCGGACGCTCGAAGGACAGCACCAGCCAGTCGCGGCGGGCGTTGAACAGGCGCAGCTTCTCGAAGTTGGTGAGGATGGCCCATGTGCCACCGTTGGCGAAGGCGTAGTTGATGGCCTGTTGTTCTTCGGGGGTGCGGTCTACCGCCATGCCGGGGAGCGCCATTTGACCGGGGGTAATCACGCCCACGATGGTCTTGCGGGCTTCCGCCAGCTCTTTAATCACGCCGAAGCGTTTGGCCTCCACGAAGATCACGCCGCCGCTTTCGGGGAAGAGCGTCAGGTCGGGGCGGCCCACCTGCGTGTGCATCTCGTATTTGTAGCGGGCGGGGTCTTTGATGGGCCAGCCCAGCACTTCTTCCAGCAGGCGGTCAATGAACTGGCGCACCACGCTGGCCTCGCTCATGCGGTTTTTGTCATCCTCGGTCAGATGATGATAGTCGTCCAGCAGCGCCTTCAAACGGGCGCGGGCGGCCTCCTGCGGCGATAGCAAGGTCATGCGGCAGACTCCAGAGTAAACGCAACCTTCATGCGAACATATAGTCTAACGCAGCGGTAATAGAAGGGCAAGTGATGAGGGGAAGAAGCAAAAGCAAATGTTCGAGCAAATGCTCCAGCAAAAATTCACCCATGATGCGAACAAATGGTCTATTGTAGGCGTTGTGGTCAGCCAGCGGGCAGCGCCCCACCCTTCGCGCTCCCGTTTTTGCACGGGCAGCCGCGCACGTCGTTCAGCACACAGCCTGACCGGGCGCGCCCGCCGGACTGATCGCAGGATGCAACTTCACAATGGCTTCCGGGTTAGTAAGCCACCGCGCTCACGGGCGAACGGCGGCGAACCCCTGCGGCCTAGATGGGCGGCCCGCCTCTGCACCACGACAGGGATACCGCGTGTGGAGGGTGCGCGAGGCCGCCGAAGAACCTCACCCCCGTCCCCTCTCCATCACGCCGAGTACGGCTATAGAGAGGGGAGGGAGAAAGAGGGGGAAAAGAACCTCACCCCTCAGTCCCCTCTCCGTGCTGAGTACAGCTTAGGAGAGGGGATGCCAGATGCTCTTACACCCTTCGCCCTGAGGGAGAAGGGCAGGGGATGAGGGTTCTCCTGCAAAAAACCTACCCTTGAAAGGCGGGGGGGGTGAGAGTGAACAGGGCGATTAGCGTAACGAAAGGACGGACGATGCAGACGCGCTTGAAAACGCTCGATGCGGCCAATGGGCGCGTGGGCGGGTATTTGGTGGTGTGGGGCAGTCCGGCGCAGCGCGATCTGCACGGCGAATACTTCACGCCGCAGACTGAACTGGGACTGGACTGGTATCCGCGCCGTCCGGTGCTGTATCAGCACGGGCTGGATGGGGCGGTGAAGGCCGAGATGATCGGCGTGCTGGAGGTGCTGAAAGCCGATGACAGCGGGGTATG
>CAIVEA010000110.1 GCA_903904765.1 uncultured Chloroflexota bacterium | reverse complement strand
CCGCCCTGCCGGACGGCCTGATTACCCGTCCCACGCTGCGCTGGTTACTGCAAAGCGCCACAGGTGGCTCGCAGCAGGTGGAACTGACCTACCTGACCGGGGGCATGAACTGGACGGCGGATTACATCCTGCTGCTGGGCAAAGACAACACACAGCTTGATCTGAACGGCTGGGTGACGCTGAACAACACCAGCGGCGCGGCCTTCCGCGATGCCACCGTCAAACTGGTGGCGGGGGATGTGAACCGCGTGGCAGATCGTCAGCAGTACGGGGCGAATGATATGGTGATGGCCGAAGCTGCCATGCCCGCCCCCACACAGCAGGTGCAGCAGCGCGACATTTACGAGTACAAACTGTACGAAATTCAGCGTCCGGTGACAGTGGGCAATAACGAAACCAAGCAGGTGGAGTTCGTCAGCGGCACAGGTATCCCTGCCAACACCTTCTATGTGTATGACAGCAGCACGCCGGTTTACGGCTACTACGGCCCGATTATTGACCAGATGTACGGCATGACGGGCGTGACCGATGTGCAGAACTGGCTGGAGTTCAACACGAGCGAGGAAAACGGCGTGGGTGCGGATTTGCCCGCAGGGCGCGTGCGCGTGTATCAGGAGGATGTGGACGGTTCGGCGCTGCTGATCGGCGAGAACCAGATTGACCACACGCCGAAGGGCGAACAGGTCAAGCTGTATCTGGGCAACGCCTTCGATCTGGTGGGCGAACGCATTCAGACCCACTTCGTGTATGTGGGCGACAATGTGCTGGAAGAAACCTACCAGATCACGCTACGCAACCGCAAGGAAAATCAGGCGGTAGAAGTGCGCGTGCCGGAGCATTTGTTCCGCTGGTCAAACTGGGAAATCCTGAACAGCAGCGACTCGTTCAACAAGACCGACTCCAGTTCGATTGAGTTCCGCGTGATCGTGCAACCGGGGGAAGAAAAGGTGTTGACCTACACCGTTCGCTATACATGGCCTCGCTAGGGCGTGAAATTGGAGATAGGTGGACACAGCTTGCGCTGTGTCCCTACGAAAACAAATCTGTTGGACAGATAGGGGGCGCACGCCCCCTTTTGATTCTGCACAACAATGGCGGAACACGCCTCGCACGGCATACAATGAAAGTGTTTGTTTGAAACTACTGCGTTTTGGAGAAGGAGATTTTTGTATGCAAGGCTTGATGATGGATTACCAACTGACGCTTCAGGGGATTCTGGAGCGCGCCCGCCGCTTATATCCCAAGCGCGAGATTGCGTCCAAGTTCGGCCCTACCATGCACCGCTACACCTATGCCGACTTTTATGACCGCTGCGGGCGGCTGGCGGCGGCACTGGAACAGCTGGGCGTGAAACCCGGTGATCGCGTGGGGACACTGGCGTGGAACACCTATCGCCACCTCGAACTGTATTTCGGCGTGCCGTGCATGGGCGCGGTGGTGCATACGCTTAATCTGCGCCTGCCGCCCGACCAGCTGGCCTACATCATCAACCACGCCGAAGATAAGGTCATCTGCGTTGACCAGACCCTTGTGCCGCTGCTGGAGCGCCTCGCCGAACATCTCAAGACAGTGCAGCACATCATTGTGATGGGGAGCGACCCGCTGCCCCCCAACAAACTGCCCAACGTCCTGAGCTACGAACAACTACTGGCTGCCGAGTCCGGTTCGTACACATGGCCTGCGCTGGACGAGAACAGCGCCGCCGCCATGTGCTACACCTCCGGCACGACGGGCAACCCGAAAGGCGTGGTGTATTCGCACCGGGCGCTGTATCTGCACACGATGGCCGCCGCGCTGACCGATGGGCTGGGCGTTTCCGAGAAAGATGTGGTCATGCCCGTTGTGCCGATGTTCCATGCGATGGCGTGGGGCGTGCCGTTCGCCTCGGTCATGCTCGGCTGCCGTCAGGTGTTCCCCGGCGCACATCTGCAACCGCGTGATCTGGCGGAACTGATTCAGAACGAGAAAATCACGATGACGGCGGGTGTGCCGACGCTGTGGTTGGGGCTGCTGAACCTGCTCGATAGCGAAACGTTCGATGTGTCCAGCCTGCGTGTGATGCCCGTAGGCGGTGCTGCCGCGCCACAGGCCATGATCGAAGCCTATCAGGAGAAATATGGGATCAAGATCGTCCATGCGTGGGGCATGACCGAAACCTCGCCGCTGGGGACGGTCTGCCTGCTCAAGAGCCACATGCTCGACCTGCCCAAAGCCGAACAGTACCAGATACGCGCCAAGCAGGGCATCCCCGTTCCCGGCGTGGAAATTCGCGGGATTGACGAGAACGGCAAGGAAATCGCGTGGGACGGGCGCACGTTAGGCGAGTTGCAGGTGCGCGGCCCGTGGGTGGTGAAATCCTACTACAACGACCCACGCTCCAACGATGCCTTCATGGATGGCTGGTTCCGCACCGGTGATGTGGTGACGATTGACAGCGAAGGCTACATGCAGATTATGGATCGCACCAAAGACCTCGTGAAAAGCGGCGGTGAGTGGATTTCGACGGTTGATCTGGAGAGCGCCATCATGGGGCATCCCAAGGTGCTGGAAGCCAGCGTGATCGCCGTCCCGCACGAGAAATGGCAGGAGCGCCCGCTGGCGGTGGTGGTGCTGAAAACCGGGACTGACCCCGCGCCCGTCAAGCAGGAGATTTACGATATGCTGGCGAAATCGTTCTCCAAATGGCAGATGCCGGATGCCATCGAGTTCGTGCCGGAAATCCCCAAGACCAGCGTGGGCAAGTTCGACAAAAAAGTGATTCGCCAGCAGTACAAGGATTACAAGCTGCCATCGGGCGAGTAAGCCTGAACGAGTTCCCCGCCCGTAACCCCGCCCCATACACAGGGCGGGGAAAAAGGGCGGGGATTCGTGACACATCCTATTGCAGGCTGTGGATGGTGCTTTCGATCAGGTCAACCAGTTCGCCCAGCGTTTGCGCGTCGAAGGCGAACTTCGCGCCGGTGGCCGTGAATAGGTTGGGCAGCGTGCGCGTGCCGCCCAGCGACAGCCCTTCGCGGTACTGCCGGATGGCAGCGGGGCGGTCAGTCAGCGAATTACGCCACACTTGCAGCGCCCCCATCTGCGCCAGCCCGTAATCCACATAATAGAACGGGATTTCAAAGATGTGCAGCTTACGATGCCATCCGGTCACACGCGCATCTTCCAGCCCGTTCCAGTCTAGGCCGGGCAGGAAGCGCCCCCACAGTTCGCCCCACTTGGCATCACAGTTGGCGGGGTCGGTGGCCTGCTCATGATGGGTGTACACCCAGTGCTGGAAGGCATCCACCACTGACATATACGGCCAGAACAACAGGATATGTTCCAGATGACCGATACGCGCCTGTGCCGCTTCGCTCTCGCTGTAGAAGCCGCCATGCTTCTCCGACAGATAGGGCGCGGCCAGTAGTTCCATGCTCATCGAGGCCACTTCCGCAATCTCCGCGCCATAGTTCCACTGCTGGAAGTAGGGCAGACGGCTGGCCTCGAACCAGTGGAAAGCGTGTCCGGCCTCGTGGAGCAGCGTTTGCACATCATCATGAATCCCAACAGCATTCATGAAGATGAACGGACGCTTGACGAACCCCAGCGAGGATTGATAGCCACCGGGCGCTTTGCCTTTGCGGTTTTCGAGGTCGAGCAGCCCTTCGGCCTTCATGATGTCATAGTACGCGCCCAGTTCCGGGTCAACCTGATGCAGTATCACGCCCGCTTTGTCAATCAAGTCCTGCACATTGGTGAACGGCTTGAGGGGTGGACGCGAGGGCGGATAGGTGTCATCCCGGTCTAAATCCCACGGGCGCAGGCTGTCCACGCCCAGCAGCTTCTTCTGCCGTTCATAAACGCGGGTGGCCGCAGGCACGACGACCTTCTCGATGGCGGCATGGAAAGTTTCGCAGTCGGCGGGCGAATAGTCGAAGCGGGCGAACTGCCGCCAGCGGTATGAACGGAAATCCCCGAAGCCGGCATTGGTGGCCTGCTGCTTCCGCAGGCTCATGAATTGCTGCCATAACTCGTTCAGACGGGGGCGGTCTGCCAGACGGCGCTCCGAAATGGCACGCCATACCCGTTCGCGCAGGGCGCGGTCATCGCTCTGGAACAGCGGCTTGAGCTGAGCGAGCGTCTTTTCTTCGCCCTCCCACTGTACCGACTGTGCGCCGATGACCGCCTGATACTCGTTGGAAAGCTTCTGCTCCTGTGTGAACAGAGGGATATTGGCTTCGCAGAACAGTTCGGCCTCGTTGTGCATGTTGCGTAGCGGGATTTCAAAGCCGTCCGGCTTCAAACCGCTGGCGAGCAGTTTTTCGCGCAGCGCGTTCTCCGTAACCTGCGCCGGTTCCACAATGTTCTGCAAAAAGGTGTGGTAGCGGGTAACGGCGGCGGTATCGGTGGTGT
>CAIVEA010000109.1 GCA_903904765.1 uncultured Chloroflexota bacterium | reverse complement strand
GGGCTGACGGCGCAGGCCGCCGCATGGACAGGGTTGCGTGAGGGGACGGCGGTGGCTGTCGCCAACGTGGACGCGCATGTGACCATGCCCGCTGTGAAAGCCACGCGCCCCGGCATCATGACCATCATTATGGGGACATCTTCGTGCCACATGCTGAACGGCGACAGCGTGCAGCCCGTCGAAGGCATGTGCGGCGTGGTGCGCGATGGCATTATCCCCGGCCTGTACGGGTACGAAGCCGGTCAAAGCGGTGTGGGCGATATTTTCGCGTGGTTCGTCAACAACGCCGTCCCGCCGGAATATCACGAAGCGGCGAAGGCGGCAGGGCTGGATTTGCACAGCTATCTGGAGCGCGAAGCCGCCAAGCAGAAGGTGGGCGAACACGGCCTGATCGCGCTGGACTGGTGGAACGGCAACCGTTCGACGCTGGTGGATGTGGAACTGAGTGGTCTGCTGGTGGGCGCGACGCTCGCCACCCGCGCCCCGGACATCTACCGCGCCTTGATCGAGGCGACGGCCTTCGGCACGCGGGTCATCATCGAAGCCTTTGAAGGGCGCGGCGTTCCGGTCACGGAAATTGTGGCGGCGGGCGGCCTGCCGGAGAAAAATGCCCTGCTGCGCCAGATTTACGCCGATGTCACCGGACGCACCTTCAAGCTGGCGGGTTCGTCGCAAGCGCCGGCGCTCGGTTCGGCCATGCACGCGGCAGTGGCGGCGGGCGTGTTCCCGGATATTCATTCGGCAGCCGATGTCATGGGCAAGCTGAAGGATGAGGTGGTCACACCCAATCCGGCGAACAAAGCAGCTTATGACGCACTCTTTGCCGACTACAAGATGCTGTACGACACTTTCGGACGCGGCGCGAACGATGTGATGAAGCGCCTGAAGGCCACCCGCCGCCAGATTCGCGGCGAGGGGTAAGCCTTACCTCGCCCCTCAATCCCCTCTCCGTGCGGAGAGGGGAAGTTCAGCCTAACACAGCGGGGTGAGGACAAATACGATTCTCAACAGGAAAGAGGATAGGCAAGATGCTCCTGATGAAGCTGCGTGAAGAAGTGTGTGCGCTGCATGCCGAACTGCCCCGGAACAATCTGGTGGCGTGGACGAGTGGCAATATCAGCGGACGCGACCCGGAAACCAATCTCGTGGTGATTAAGCCCAGTGGGATTAAGTTTGACGATTTGCGGCCTGAGAATATGGTGGTGGTGGACATCAACGGCAAGATCGTGGAAGGCGACCACAAAGCTTCCTCCGACACCGCTTCCCACTGCTACATCTACCGCCAGCGTCCAGAGGTATACGGCGTGGTGCATACCCACTCGCGCTATGCCACCGCGTTCGCCGTGCTGGGGCGCGAAATCCCCTGCGTGACGACGGCGATGGGCGACGAGTTCGGCGGCCCCATCCCCTGCGGCGGCTTCGCGCTCATCGGCGGTGAGGAGATCGGTGCGCTGGTGGTGGAGACGCTGAAGGACTCGCCCAGTCCGTCCTGCATCCTGCAAAATCACGGCGTATTCGCCCTCGGCAAAAACGCGGAACACGCGGTCAAGGCCGCCGTGATGACCGAGGATAACGCGGCAATCGTGTGGCTGGCACAGCAGTTGGGTACGCCCATCCCCATCGCGCAGTCCGACATTGATAAGCTGCACTACCGCTACACCCATGTTTACGGTCAATGACGTTCGCTATCTACCGGACGGGCATTGAGTTGAATTGAATTTTTGAATACCTGAGAGTAAAAGGACACACAACATTATGGTCAGCACTCAAGCACAGCCGATTAGCGGCTCCGCCGTTGCCACCCGTCCGGTCACGCTGGGCGTGATCGTGGGCAATCGCGGTTTCTTCCCGCATCACCTCGCGGGCAGCGGGCGTGAAATCATCCTCGATGTGCTGGCGAAAGCCGGCATCCGCGCCATCATCCCGGATGCGTCCCTCACCAACGTGGGCGCGATTGAATCGCTGGCCGAGTCGCGCTTGTGTGCGGATGTGTTCCGCCAGCACCGCGACGAGATTGACGGCGTTCTGGTCACGCTGCCCAACTTCGGCGACGAACGTGCCATCGCCAACACCCTGCGCTTTGCCGATCTGAACGTGCCGGTACTCATCCACGCCTTCCCGGATGATGCCACCAAGATGAATTTGCAGTTCCGCCGCGACAGCTTCTGCGGCAAGATGAGCGCCTGCAACAACCTGCGCCAGTACGGGATTTCCTACAGCATCACCAGCCAGCACACGATGGATCCCACCGGCCCAGCGTTCATGGCCGATCTGAAAGCCTTTGCTGGCGTGTGCCGTGTGGTGCGCGGGATGCGTACCGCCCGCGTGGGTATGCTGGGCGCTCGTCCCGAAGCCTTCAAGACCGTGCGCTTCAGCGAAAAGCTGCTGGACAAGGCCGGCATCAGCGTGGAAACGCTCGACCTGTCGGAAGTGTACGGGCGCATCGAACGCCTACAGGATGCCGACCCGGCAGTGGCGGCGAAATTGGCGGAAATTCGCGGCTATGCACGGACGAAGGATGTCCCCGAAGAACCGCTGACCCGCATGGCGAAATTCGGCGTGGTGCTGGACGGCTGGATGACCGCTAACCAGTTGGATGCCACCGCCATTCAGTGCTGGACTTCGATGGAAGAATATTTCGGCGTTGTCCCCTGCACGCTGATGAGCATGAGCAGCAACAAGCTCAACCCGTCGGCCTGCGAAACCGACATCGTGGGTGCGCTGGCGATGCTGGCGCTGCAACTGGCCTCCGGCCGTCCCTCGGCGCTGGTGGACTGGAACAACAACTATGCCGATGACCCGGACAAGTGTGTGGTGTTCCACTGCTCCAACCTGCCCAAAGATGTGTTTGTGGACGATATTCCAGTGATGAGCTATCAGGAGATCATCTCGCAGACCGTTGGCGTGAACAACACTTATGGCACGATGTACGGGCGCGTGAAACGCAACCCGTTCACCTACCTGCGTATTTCGACGGATGATTTCGCGGGCAAGATCACGGCCTACACGGGCGAAGGCGAATTCACCGACGACCCGCTGGACACGTTCGGCGGCTACGGCGTGGCGCAGGTGCCGCGTATGCAAGAGCTGCTGGCGTACATCTGCGAGAATGGGTACGAACACCACGTCACCATCAACCAGACCCGCGTCGCCAATGTGGTCAACGAAGCCTTCAACAAATATCTGGGCTGGTCAACCTACTGGCACAAGTAGCTCTGTGACACGTTGCGCCCCCGCCTGTTCGCTGCTGCCAGCGAGTGGGCGGGGGCGTTTTTGATTCTCACCACAGCGACAGTTGCCCGCTGGCTATTCCCGCGCCTCGCTCAAACTTCTTGGAATTTCTTGGAAAAACAGCAACTTTTCCCAAGAATAGGGTAACTATTCCGAAAAATAGGGTAATTATTCCGAAAAAGTCGCCTGACAATGAAGGCAGTGTTCAATGACTTTGGAGACATGATGATGAAACACATGAAATATCTGTTGGTCAG
>CAIVEA010000108.1 GCA_903904765.1 uncultured Chloroflexota bacterium | reverse complement strand
GGGTGATGCAAACCGGCCTCCCACAAACCAATGTGGTGTTGGGGATATATCGGCCCGATCAATCGCTCATCTGGCTATTGCTGAACTCGCAACCGCTGTTCAATGAAGGTGCGGATAAGCCCTACGGCGTGGTGACGACTTTCATTGACATCTCGGAGCGCAAACGGGTGGAAGATGCGCTGCGCCGGAGCGAAGAACAATACCGACTGATCGCGGAGAATACCTCGGACGGGATTGCCATCTGGGACGAATCGGCGCAGCGCATCACGTATGCCTCGCCCGCCTATGATCGCCTGTTGGGGCTGGAACCCGGCACGACGGTCAGCCGGGCGCAGACTGATCTGCTCGACTCAATTCACCCCGACGATCGAGTCACCGTCAAGAACCAACTTCGCGAAGCCGTGCGCCAGCGCCAATCTTCGCTGACTCTTGATTACCGGATGCTGCATCAAAATGGGCATTACGTGTGGAAAGAAGATCGCCTGTCACTCAACTTCACTGAAGATGGGACGTACACGGGCAGTTACATCATCTCCCGCGACATTTCCGAACGCAAGCTGGGCGAACAGCGTCAAATCGAGCTGGTGCTGGAACGAGAACGTGCGAGCATTCTGGCGCATTTCATCGAGAAAGCCTCGCACGAATTTCGCACGCCGCTGTCCATCATCAATTCCGCCAGTTCATTCATGGTGCGGCTAGACGATGTGGAGCGCAAACGCGCCAAAGCCGAAACCGTCGAGCAGCAGGTGATGCGGATCAACAAACTGGTACACATGCTGCTGGTGATGACCCGCCTCCGCAGCCAGTCTAGCATCGAATATGCCCCGGTAGACATTCAACGCATGATTCGGGCTGAATGCCAGAGCATGGTCAAGAAATACGGCGCTGCCCCGCGCCTAGAACAGCAACTCGCACATTCGCTGCCGACTATGCGGGGCAGCGCGAACGATCTCGCCGATGCGCTCCAGCAAGTGCTGGATAACGCTTTCCGCTACACACCGCCCGAAGGCACGATCACCGTCACCAATGGCGCGGACGAGACGCATCTGTGGATTGAGGTGCGCGATACGGGCAATGGCATCAGCGCGGAATCGCTCCCCCACATCTTCGAGACGTTCTGGCGCGAAGATAAGCCCCACACCACGCCCGGTTTCGGCCTCGGCCTACCCATCGCGCAGCGTGCGATGGAAATGCACAACGGGCAAATCACCGTCGAAAGCACAGTAGGGGTGGGAACGACGGTACGCATGACGCTGCCGTTGCAACCACCTACGCCGTAGAAACCTTGCCCCTCTGATGAGCCGGGGGAATTTACACTTGTGCGCCGTAGGCGTTCCCCCGGCTCATCACCCTCTCTGTACGGAGAGGGGAAGCTAAGCACAGCGCAGCGGGGTGAGGTTCTTGTCGCACCAGCGCCCCGAATCTATGGTAAAGTAGTGTTTGGATAGCAACCTCTCCATCTCGCTGCTTGAACCGTATCCATCAGCGAGAGAACGCGCAAAACGCGGAGCATGACGATGCCGACCATCACCCCCCAAACCCTGAGCGAACTCCTGCAACTGGGCGGACAGTATTTGCTGCCCATTTCGGCGCTGCTGCGGGCGCTGTATGCCGGTATGCGCGGCAAACTGCCGGAAGGCTTCGTGCAGATCGGGGCGGCAGCGGTGTTCGCGGGCGTGACAGCGGGCGTGAACGGGCAGGCGGTGGATGTGCCGACTGTCGTGCGCGACATCCTCAGCAACACACTGTTCACGGCGGGTCTGCTGGCCTTCATTGTGGTGTTCCTGCTACGTGCGCCCAACTTCGGCCTGCTGGTGGATGCCCTCATCGGCGCGATCATCGGCGGACTAATCTGGGCCTTCACGGTGTACGTTCTGCTAGAAAAGTGGCCGGTGTGGTTGCTGCTGGTGATCGTCCCCGGCTGCGCGTTCGGCTTCATCCTGCTGCGGTTCGCGTTGCGCCAGATCGGGCGCGTGCTGCGAATCGCCACCACTTTGCTTGTCCTCGGCCTGCTGCTGGCACTCGGCGCGGGCGGTTTCCTGCTCTACCGCACCCTGACGGGCATGGCCTGAGCAATTCCCCCCATCACAATTTGGAAAGGAGTTGTAGCGATGACCTACCGACTACCACGCGCCCCCAACTAAGCCCTTCAACGGGGCGCACAGGTTCCGCTTCTGTTGCTTCGTATCGCAAGAACCTTTGAGGAGACACACGCACGATGACCAATTGTAAACATACCTGGACTGCGGCTCATCTGATCGCGCTCACCAGTGTGCGCTGCCGGATGGAAAAGCATCTGGATGAGGTGCTGGGGAACCATTCGGTGATCCTGTGCAACCTTGAAACTTTCACCTCTTTTGATCCTTAAACCGATGAGGCTATCCCATGAAGATTGACCGTAACCGTCTGAAACAACGGACGGCGCAAGAACGCGAACGTTTTATCAGCGAACATCCCCGTTCCTACGAACTCTACCAGCAGGCGCAGAAAAATTTGCTCGGCGGCGTACCCATGAGTTGGATGGTGCGCTGGGCTGGCGAATTCCCCCTTTTCGTACAAGACGCACAGGGCGCACACTTCACCGATGTGGATAACCACCGTTATCTCGATTTCTGTCTGGGTGACACCGGCGCGATGACCGGACACGCCCCGGCAGCTTCGGTGCAGGCCATCGCGCAGCAAGCCGCACGTGGCATGACCTATATGCTGCCCACCGAAGATGTGCTGTGGGTGGCCGCCGAACTGGAACGACGCTTCGGCCTGCCGTACTGGCAATTTGCGCTCACCGCCACCGATGCCAACCGTTTCGCCATTCGCCTCGCACGGCAAATTACCGGAAGACACCGCATTCTGGTCTTTAACTGGTGCTATCACGGCACGGTGGACGAGACGTTCGTCACGCTGCACCCCGATGGGCAGGTGACACCCCGGCGCGGCAGCGTGGGGCCGGCGCTCAACCCCTCCGTCACCACCCGCGTGATCGAGTTCAACGACGTTCCGGCGCTGGAAGCTGCGCTGGCGCTGGACGACATCGCCTGCGTGCTGGCCGAACCTGCCATGACCAACATCGGCATCGTGCATCCCGAACCCGGTTATCTGGAAGCCCTGCGCGAAGCCACACGCCGCACCGGAACACTGCTGATTCTGGACGAGACACACACCATCAGCGCAGGGCCGGGTGGCTGTACCGGCGCGTGGAATCTAGAGCCGGACATGCTGACCATCGGCAAGCCCATCGGCGGCGGGATGCCGGCTGCCGTCTACGGCTTCAGCGAAGCAGTGGCGGAACGCATCCGGCAGCACAGCCGCACCGAAACGGCGGACACGGGCGGGATTGGCGGCACGCTGGCGGGCAACGCGCTGTCCATCGCGGCGGTGCGCGCCACGCTGGAGCATGTGCTGACGCAGGAAGCCTACGATTACACCATCCCGTTAGCCCAGCGTTTTGAGGACGGCGTGGAGTCGGTGATCGCGGAGTTCGACCTGCCATGGATTGTGAAGCGTCTGGGCTGCCGCGTGGAATACTGGTTTCAGGACAGGCCACCCCGCAGCGGAGGTGAAGCTGCCGCCGCTGTGGATGTGGAACTGGATCATTATATGCACCTCGCGGCGCTCAATCGCGGCATTCTGATGACCCCGTTCCACAATATGGCGTTGATCGCGCCTGCCACCACCGGAGCCGATGTGGATTATCACACGCAAGTGTTTTACGAGAGCATCGAGGCGCTGCTGAATTAGCCCCCACCCCGCCTTACCTCCGTTATATCCAAACGACGGAGGTAAGGTATTTCCTCTGCAACCCAGAATACGAATAAGTTATATTTGCGAGATTATGTCAGGTGTTGTAGCATTTTCGTTCCTAATGCGGTGCGTGAAATGCCTCGCAATAGAGAAAATTTTCTTTGGAGAACAAGGAGATTGTTCATGGCCCGAAAGCTCTCGACGATTCTGTTTTTCATGTCCATCACACTCTGGTTAGCGGTGGTTGCCATCCCCTTCACAGGCGCACAGGATGCGAATGTGGATGTGTATGGTCGCGCCCTGCCGGAAAACGCCGCCCCGTATGACCAGCAGACGTGGCAGACCATTTGCGATTCGACCCGCAAGGAAACCACGCTCTCGTCGGTTGTCTCGGTCTATCAGCGCGTCTGCGGTGATACCAACCTGTTCGACCTGCTCAGCGATCCGCTGGTCAATCTGGACGAAAACCTGAACCTCATCCCCGGCGCAGCCGAAAGCTGGCAAGCCTCGGAAGATGGTCTGTCGTGGACGTTCAAGCTGCGCCCCGGTCAGGTGTGGAGCGATGGTACGCCGCTGACCGCCAACGACTACGTAGCCAGCTACAAGTTCATGGTGGATCCCGCCAACGCCTACGACTTCGTATGGATGTGGCAGGGCATCATCAAGAACTGGACGGAAGCGGTTGCCGGTGAAGTCACAGTGGACGAAATCGGTATGCGTGCGGTGGACGATCTGACGCTGGTCATCGAAACCAATGGCCCGCGCCCGTATCTGCCCGGCACGGTCTACTTCTGGCCGCCGCTTCAGGCGAAGGCTCTGGCTGAATTTGGCCCCAACTACACTATTGATTTGGAACACAGCGTCAGCTCTGGCCCGTTCATGCTCAAGTCGTTTGAAGCCGGCAGCCGTCTGGTTCTGGAAGCTAACCCGACCTACAAGGGTTTCCGCCCGCCGTATCTGCGCCAAATGACCGGCGTGTATGGCGACCAGCTGAACGGCAGCTTCCTCGCCTTCCAGAACGGTCAGATTGACCGTGTGAACTATGTCCACCTCAGCCCGGCGGACTTTGAAGTGATCTCCGCCGACCCGGTTCTGAGCGCCAACTACCGCCAGAACTTCGGTGACTTCCGCACCGACTACCTGTTCTTCGACACCTACACCGCCCCCTTCAACGATCTGAAGGTGCGTCAGGCGTTCGCCCACGCGCTGGATCGTGAAGCGATTGTCCAGAACGTGGTCGGCCCGCAGTTCGGCATTCCGGCCTACTCGTTCCTTGCCCCCGGCTTCCCGGCCTCGGACGCGGCAGGCGATCTGAAGCAGTACCAGAACTACGATTGCGAACTGGCGAAATCGCTGCTGGCGGAAGCGGGCTACCCGGACGGTAAGGACTTCCCGCCGCAGGAACTGAAGCTGCGCGGCGAATCGGAATCGCGTGCGGCATGGTGGGTGGCTTCGGCGGCCTCGATCAGCGACTGCTTGAACGTGCAGGTCACGGTCAACAACATGGAATTCTCGGCCTTCATGGAAGGTCTGCTGGCTCGTCCGACCACTGTCCAGTTCGGCGCGGTGTCCTACGGTATGGACTACCTCGACCCCTCGAACATGCTGGGCGTGTGGCTGTCCACTGGCCGTCACTCGTGGTTGAACGCCGAGTTTGACCGTCTGGTGAACGAAGCCAACGTGATGGTTGGTGACCCGGCTGTCCGCCTCCAGATGTACAAGGATGCCGAAAAACTCCTCGTCGAAGACGTGGGCGGCATCTTCCTCGTCCACCGCATTCAGGGCGATCTGTTCCAGCCGTATGTGGCTGGCGACTGCTTCCGCCCGGACGCGCAGGGCGTGGGTGCGCTGCACTGGGGCAACGACTGGTGCTGGGGCACGTTCTACATCACCAGTGATGTGAGCAATTTCAGCACGTACCGTTCGTCGTAACAACAATAGCCCTCACCCCCTCTCCCAACCGCTGAGTACAGCTAGGAGAGGGGAAGCAAGACGCATCTGTTGGTCTTACGCCCTTCTCCCTGAGGGAGAAGGGCGGGGATGAGGGTCAGCATCGCATCGTGTCCACAGAACTAGGGGCGGGGTCATACCTGCCCCTATTTAAGATTCGAGTATTGTATGACAGGTTACATTTTCCGCCGTCTCATCGCGCTTGT
>CAIVEA010000107.1 GCA_903904765.1 uncultured Chloroflexota bacterium | reverse complement strand
GCTTCGGGTTCTTTCCACGCTTCCAACCCCAGCAGGCGCTTGGCGAAGAAGCGGAAGCCGCACGTCCCCTGTTCGGTCAGCTGGCTGGCGCTCCACGTATGGTTTGCGCCCAGATGCTCCCCGATGGCTGCAATCAGAGCGTCGTCTGTCAATTTGCCGCTGTAGACGCTGCTTTCGCGGCTGGTCATGCGCTGCGATTCGAACCGCTGACCTAAGCGCACCCGTTCCCACAGGTCTGGCTGTGCGCCGATCAAGCCGTTGTACAGCGGCACGAGGTCGGCGGGCAGGGCTTGTTCTCGCAGCGCTGCGGCCAGCGTGATGGCAGTTTCGGCGGGCAGGACGGTGTCGGCGGCGGGCAGTGCTTCGCCGGAGCGCAGGGATTGGAGTTGCTCTTTTGCATCGCTAAAGACACTCGTTACTGCCCGCCACAAGTGGCTGGACGGCCATTCTGCGCCATCTTGCACGGTGGTGCGGCTGAGGGTGAGCGTTTGCCGCGCCTGACAGATCAGTTCGTAAAACACGCCTTCTTCGCCGGTACGTTCGGCGGTGGTTTCCAGCAGGATGCCCGCCTGCTGCATGGTCTGACGTTCGCTATCGAGGTACAGCGGGTTTTCGGGGGCGGGGGCGGGAAAGACCGATTCGCACAGCCCCGGAAGCAGCACATGGGCATGGGGCAGGCCACGCGCATCTGAGGTGCTGGTGACGAGGACGCGCCCGGAACGGTTGAAGGTGCGGCGGGTTTCGGCGGCCAGCAGCGCGGTTTTGAGTTCACCTAAGAAAATGCGCCATTTGCGGGCGGGCGACGGCTGCGAACGTAGGGTGGTCATCAGGCGTTGGGCGGTGTACAGGCCGCGCAGTACGCGCTTGAAATCGCGCAGGGCGCTCAGGTCGCGGTTGACGAGGGCGGGGTCTTGACCGTCTTTCTCGTCGCGCAGGCGGCTCAACATGCCCAGTGTGGGGGGGGGGAGTGGTGCATCTTCGCCATCGTCGGCCTCGTCGGGGTTCTGCTGGTCGTCCGCGCCGATCAGGTTTTCAATCCATTCGATATAGCCGCTAGTGGTCGCTTCGGTGGGTGGTGTGACCAGCGCGAAGAAGGTGCTGAGCGCAACGTGGGCAGTGTTGGCATCCAGATAAGTATATTCGCTGGAGTCGTCGTCGCGGTTGTTTTCTTTTTTGACTAGCTCCCTTCGACTCAACTCCTCCAGCCATAATTCGCGCCCGCCGGGGACGATGCTCAGGCGGCTGATGCGATCAATCTGATTCACGATGTCCGGGGTCATGCCGGGGATGGCGAAATAGTCGGAGCGCAGCGCATTTAGCAGGGCGCGGCGCGGGAAGTCCGTTTCCGAAAGGTCGAGCAGGTTGATGAGGGCGGAGATGGCGGGATTTTTGAGCAGCGTGTCGCCATGCGCCAGCGCGACAGGAACGCCGTAGCGCCGCGCCGCATCGCTGAGCGCCCCGCCGTAGCGCCCCCAATCGCGCACCGCGATCAGGATGTCGTCCGGTTGTGCGCCGTTGAGCAACAGCCGCTTGGCGTGGCGGATGATCGCCCCGGCTTCGCTGACCGCATCCGGCATTTCGATCAGTTTCAGGCAGCCTTCAGTGGAGCATTGTTTCTTTTCGGACAGAAAGATGCGGCTGGTGAGGTGGTAGAGCGCGTTGTCGGGCGTTTTTTCGGTGATTGGCTCATCCGCTTCGGGGGTGAGGAGCGTGATCGGCACACCCGCCTTCTCGAACGACTCATGCAACCGTTCCCGCGCCTGCTTGAAGCGCCGCCCGATGGTTTCTTCGCGTCCGGGAACGGTGGGCAGGGTGATGAGCGTTTGCGCGGCGCGCCCTGCCAGTGCCGCCAGCAGGTCGGCTTGCAGCGGGTTGAACTGGTCGAAGCCGTCCACCACCAGCAGCGCCACATTCGCGCCGGGGACAGTCTCATCGCGCAGTTTCGCCAGCGCCAACCAGCCTTCCCCTTCGCGGTCTACCAGATTGTTAGTTTGTAGAAACGTCTGATAGCTGGCGTAGATGGCGGCTAGTTCTTGGTCTTTGGGTGCGCCACGCTGGGCGAATTGGGTGAAGGTGTTATGTTCAACTTGGGCCTGCTTCAGCTCATAGATCAGGTCGGCGGTGATTTCCACAAAACCGGGCATCTGCGCCACATCTTTGAACGTTTTTAGCATGTGCTGGGCGTGTAGGTCGTTTATCAGGCTGCCGAGCAAACGCAACCGCGCCGCCGGATCGAGTTCGCGCTGCGGGCTGCCTGCCAGATCGAGCAAATGCTGGTACAGCTTGTAAAAGCTGAACAGATGCACGTTGAATAGGACGGTATGTGGAGATGTGTCAATCAGCCGCTGGCGGAAGGCATCTTCCTGACGGCTGGAGGGCAGCACGACCCAGATGGGCGTGAGGGGGCTTATACTTGCGGCCTGCAAAACTGCCGCAATCGCGTGATCGGTTTTGCCTGCGCCTACTGGCGCGAGCCACAAGGTGGTGTTCATAGGTTTTTATTGGGTATGTGTTTATGTTTCGCCGAGGAGCAAGCGGCGGGCAGCGGCAATAGCCGGCGGCGCGACTCGTTCCGGGTTTGTCAGATACTGGGCTTTCAGGGTGTCGAGTAATTCGGGCAGGTTGCAGGCTGGCATGATAGGTTCGCGCTGCGAGAGCGTGGCCTGCTGCATGGGGGCGGTGAAGACGAGGATGCCGAATACCGGAATATCCGCCAGTTTGTGCTTGGCGAAAAAGTCGCGCAGGTGTTGTACATCATCTACGGCTTGCTTGGTGGGGTTGAAATGCAGCGGAATCCACTGATTTTCTTTGTTGAGCGTCAGCCAGTTCGCGCCTTCACAGGCGAACGCACCCACATTGTCCACAATGCGAAACACTAGCGCACCGGGCGGGCCGAGCAGTACCGCATCGGTATAGGCTGCACCGGGGGGATTGAGGCTGCGGATGAACACATAACGCGGATCGAAGAATCCGGTTTGCAGTAAATAATCGCCCGTGATGAGCGCGAGATCATTTTCGCGGCGGCGGGTGCGGGCGCGGATAATCAGGCCGATGCCCACGATCAGCGCGGCTATGCCGCCGAAGAACACTACATTCCCGATGAGCATGAGCAGGCTGAACATCGAGTCGGTTTTGGAGACAATCGGGATATTGGTGACGATCAGGCCGATGATGGTCAGTAACGCGCCCAGCGAGAGGACAATGAATCCGATCTGGTAAAGTTGATGCGAACGGCGGGTGAGCGCCTTAATCGGGGTTAGGCTTTCCATCGGCGTTTACTTCCCGGATTTAGGCGGCGGGAACGTTTTGGTCACAGGTTGCGAAAGGGGCGGTTGTGCGCCCCGGTTCATACCGGGTGGTTCGGTGCGCCGCATGAGTGACGGATTCGCTAGACGCACGCGGCGCTGCGCGATGATGTCATCCAGAATACGCTGAAGCTCGTGGAAGCGTGGAAGCGGCTTATACAGGATTTTGTCGGCATCCGTCCGCTGCATGATTGAGGCTTCTTCTTCGGGGGTCAGGTGATAGGCCGTGCTGAACACAATCGGAATTTGCGCCAAATGGGGACTCTGGCGCAAGCGCACCGCCACATCTATCCCGCTGATTTTGCCGGGCAAGCGAATATCCAGCAGCGCCAGTTCTGGTAACTCACCGGGGTAACGTCCCCGGTCTACTTCGTCAATCCAAGTATTGGCTTCTTCACCTTCAACAAATGCAGCACCATCAATGCCCCACATCTCGAACATTGTTAGCAGAACTTCGTAAATGTCCGGCTCATCTTCCACGACCATCCATGTCGACAAGGGAAGCTCCTTTGCCTCTCGCAGCCCTGCTGCCGGAAATACTAACCATTACCAATGATTATAACTATATTTTCCTTACCGTGATACGCAAATCTGTTGCAATAATGATACATGTCCAATGTGGTGTATTGTAACGAACTATAGCTGCACAGGGAAAACGTTACTGGATCGGCCTTTTCGCAGGTGCGGGCAGGTTGCCTTCTCATTATTTGCTCATTTTTGCAGGAGATGGCGGGTAGGTTTGCCGTTATGAATTTTGAACATGATGTTCCTGCATTGAGCGTACTTCGGGAATGTAGGTATACTGAGGACAGCACGGCTATGTGCTGGAGGTTAGCGTGATCTGGTTAATCGCGGAAGATGAAGCAGACATTCTAAATCTGGTGGCGACCATGTGCCGTGTGTGGGGACATGAGCCTATGACGTTTGAAAGTGGCGGCAAAGCATGGACGTGGCTGGACAGCGTGGAGGACAAATCCTACGGTGGCGTGCTGCCGGATTTCGTCCTGATGGACATCCGAATGCCGGGTAAAAAGGGGAATGAGGTTGCCAACCGGATGCGCTCGATGGAGGCGTTCAAGAATACGCCCATCGCGCTGATGACGGCTTATGTCCTCAGCCCTGCTGACCGGGAGGCGATCATCACGACGGATGGGGTGGATGATATTATCGCTAAGCCGCTGCCGAGTTTTGATGAACTGCATCAAACGCTGCACAGGATAATTGAACGGAAGGCAAAGCCGGTATCATGAGCGCCGATCCGCAGGATGTGAGCAGCAGCATCAACCAAGTCAATACGCTGGGCAAGGCCACCCAGACGCTGTTCAGTCGTTTATATAACGGATTGCGCCACCGTTCGGGTAAGCCGAGCGCGATGCCGGCCACTCAACGACAGGTGCAGATGCAGCGGGCGTTGAAGCGCCGCGATGAGGAGATCGAGCGCCTGCGCGGGATTTTGTCCGCGATTGACGAAGGCGTGATTATGCAAGACCTTGAAGGTCGCATTGTGCATGTCAACGCCGCCGCCAAGAAGCTGATCGGCAACCGCAAGGATTTCTGGACGAGCGAACTGGGTGGCCTGTTCAACGCCTATCGTGATGTGGTCACAGTGGAATCCGAACTGGTTCCGTTAGGTGAACCGAGTCGTATTCAAGTCAATAACCTGATTGTGGGGGCGCAGGTGGCTGCTGTGGCGGACGATGCTGGCAACCGCATTGGCACGATGATTGTGCTGCGCGATGTCACCCGCGAAGCCCTATCGGATCGGCTCAAAGATCAGTTTGTCACGGCGATTTCGCACGAATTGCGAACCCCGATGGCTGTGATTAAAGGGATGAGTGACATCATCATCTCGCAGTCCGAGAAAGACAGTAGCAAGCCGCCCAACCGCCGTTTTCTGGAAACGCTCAACCGCAACGTGGACATCCTTGACCGGATGATTGTGGAATTACTGGACATCGCGGAGATGAGCGCGGCTACGTTCACGGTGCGGCGCACGCCGATCAACCTCGAAGAACTGGTGATGAACGTCGTCAAAGGTGTGACCCCGGAAGTGAAGCGGGCGCAGTTGGAAGTGAAGGTGATGGCAAAGGACAACGAGCGCCTGACTATTATCGGGGACGATCAACGGTTGCGCTGGGCATTCGGTCATTTGCTGCAAAACGCCATTCGCTATACCGAACCGGAAGGCCACATCATTCTGCTGCTGGGTTTAAGCGGGCAAGAGCATGTCACGCTACAAGTGGTGGATACAGGTGTGGGCATCTCCAAGAAAGACCTGCCACACATCTTTGATCGTTTCTATCGCGGGGAACCGCGCACCCGCAGCGGCAAACTGCTTGACCCGCGTGGACTGGGGCAGGGGTTGTTCGTGGCACGCACGGTAGCCGAATCGCACGGTGGGTATTTGACCGTTCGCAGCGAGGTAGGGCAGGGGAGCGTGTTCACGATGGTGCTGCCCTTCAGCCCGCCCGAATCCGAGGAAGCCAATTAGGGATACTGGTTGCGCCCTGACGTTCCCTAACGTTACAATTTTCTGCGGGACGTTTGCTGCTGATTAGCGAATAGTCCGCCTGATTGGAGGAGCGAGATGGCGACGGGACAACAGGGCGCATTCACCTTCGTGCTGCACACTCATATCCCCTATACACGGTTGGCAGGGCGCTGGCCGCATGGCGAGGAATGGATTCACGAAGCCGCTGTCGAAACGTATATTCCCCTGCTGAATACGCTGTATGATCTGTGCGAAGCCAATGTGCCATTCCGGTTAACGCTGGGCATCACCCCCGTGCTGGCGGAACAACTGGCAGATGCGGACATCCTCGCGCATCTCGAACAATATCTAGATGACCGGATTGCCGCTTGCGCTGCTGATCGTACCTATTTCACTGCGTCTGCCACGGCTGATCCTACCTTGAATGCGTTGGCCGCCCGTTATCACCGCGAATTCAGCGCGGTCAAAACGGCTTTCCTCAACCGCTTCAACCGCGACCTGATCGGTGCATTCCGCAAACTGCAAGACGACGGCTATCTGGACATCCTGACCAGTGCCGCCACCCACGCCTATCTGCCGCTGCTTTCGCGGGATAGCAGCCTGCACGCCCAACTGCGGACGGGCATCCGCACCCACGAGCGTTTGTTCGGACGCAAGCCGACGGGTATCTGGTTGCCGGAATGTGCCTATCGTCCGGCCTATGTCACGGAGGCCGGTGTTCGGCGACAAGGGCTGGAGACGCTGCTGGCAGACTATGGGTTGCGTTATTTCTTCAGCGAAACCCACGCCATCACAGGCGGGAATCCGGTGGGTGTGGCGGCGGGTGAGGTGATCGGCCCGTATGGGAGCATCCAGCGGCGCTATGTGATTCCTGTGCGTCCTGAAGGGGTCATTCCATCACGCCCGACCAGCATTTTTCGGGCGTATCAGGTGGCGAACGCCGCAGACGACGGCAACCCGTCTGGCGTGGCGGTCATCGGGCGCAACAATGTGGTAGCCATGCAGGTGTGGAGCGCGGAACTGGGCTACCCCGGCGACTTTGATTACCGCGAGTTCCACAAACGCGCTGGCACAAGCGGTCTGCGCTACTGGCGCGTGACCGGAGTCAAGCTTGATCTGGCGCAAAAAGATGCCTATCACCCCGAATGGGCGGCGATCAAAATTGACCAGCATGCCGAACATTTCGCGCATGTCATCGGCGACCAACTGCGGGATTTCCGCGCACAGACGAACGGGGAGTTTGGGCTGGTGGCCGCCAATTTCGATACCGAGTTGTTCGGGCACTGGTGGCATGAGGGCGTGGCGTGGCTGGGCAGCGTGCTGCGTCATCTGGCGGTCAGCCGCGAGATTCAGTTGATGACGGCAGCGGAATATCTGGACGCGCACCCACCTGCCGAAACGTTGATGATCCCCGAAAGTTCGTGGGGCAGCGGCGGCGGGCATTTCACATGGGACAATGGCGATACCCATTGGATGTGGCCGGTCATTCACGAGGCGGAAGCGCGGATGGAACGGTTGGCGCAGCGCGAGGCCACGCCGGAGAGCGACGAGGCACTGGTGCTGGCACAAGCCGCCCGCGAACTGCTCCTCGCACAGAGTTCGGATTGGCCGTTCCTCGTGACCACCGGACAGGCGCGGGAATATGCTATCCAACGTTTCAGCAGCCACATGGAACGCTTTGACCGCTTGGCGAATAGCCTCGAAATCGGACAACCAGACCGCGCTTTAAGTGACTCTTATCAAGTTTTGGACAGCCTATTCGCGGATATTGATTACCGGGACTTTCGCGGGTTATAGTCTGTGCCATCTTGAAGGCACAGCGGAGGGAACGGAGAGTGGCATTGAACGTCTTATTCGCCAGCACCGAAGCAGCGCCTTTTGCCAAAGTGGGCGGCATGGCCGATGTGGTCGGGTCGCTGCCCGCCGCCCTGCGCCGACAGGGGGTGGATGCGCGGGTGATTCTCCCCTTCTATGGGTTCATCAACCCCGCCAAGTATAACGTCGAATTCCTGTTTGACTTCTGGTTCCCGCGCAAGACGGGTGCAGTGCGTACCTATGTCTACCGCGCAACGGCGGACGGTGTGCCGTTCTATCTGGTGCGCGGGTGGCCGTATTTCGGGGATGAAACCAGCACCTATACCGATTGGGGCTGGGATGTGCCGCGTTTCCTGTATTTCAGTCAGGTGGCGATGGCGGTGGCATGGGAACTGCGCGGGCGCGAAGGCTGGTTCCCGGATGTGTTTCAGGTGAACGATTGGCACACCGGCCTGATTCCGTTCCTGCTCTCGGTCAGCCGCAGCAATCCGATCTGGGCGGGTGTGGGATCGGTGTTGAGTATCCACAACATGGCCTATCAGGGTGAGCATGTGGGCGGCTGGATGTACCAGTTGGGCATTCCGGGGCGGCAGCAACCTGATCTGGTCTATCAAGATAAGACTGATAACCTGATGGGTATCGCCATTGCCTATTCGGATATGGTGACGACGGTCAGCCCGCGCTATGCGATTGAAATTCAGTATCCCTACATGGGTTACGGGCTGGACGGACTGATTCGCACGCGCCTCCCCGATCTGTACGGCATCTTAAACGGGCTGGATGTGAACCTGTGGAATCCGGCGACAGATCCGCTGCTGATTTCGAATTACGACTCGGAGAACTTTGGCACCCAACGCGCTCCAAATAAGGCGCAACTTCAGCGCGATGCTGGATTGCCGGTGCGGGCGGATGTGCCGATTATCGGCGTGGTCAGTCGCCTTGTGCAGCAGAAGGGCTTTGATCTCGCTATCCCTGCGCTGCGCCAATTGCTGGCGGATAGTGATGTGCAGGTGGTGGTGCTGGGTTCGGGTGAGCCAAATCTCGAATACGATTTTGCGCGGTTGGGCGCAGACTTCAGCGGGAAAGCGCGAATCTTTCACGGGTACAACGCCCTCATCGCGCAGCGCATTTATGC
>CAIVEA010000106.1 GCA_903904765.1 uncultured Chloroflexota bacterium | reverse complement strand
GTGTAGCTGGGTTCATCGTACAGCAGGATGGAAGCTTCCATGTCCTTACGATCACCGAGTAGATTCTTGATCTCCTGCAACACGGCCTGCGGTTCTTCGCCGAAGGTGATGCGGCGGTCAATGTAGGCGGTGGCCTCGTCCGGCACGGCGTTCAGGCTGGGGGTTTTCACTTCCATGTGCGTCACAGTGATGCGCCCATGACCGAGGAACGGGTCATCGCCCAACTGCGGTTCGAGCTTGCTGATGGCATCAATGATCGGCATGATTTTATAGATGGCATTGTCGCCCATGAAGTTGCTGGCGGCATGGGCGCTCTTGCCCTTCGCCACCACCTTCATTTCTACGCGGCCTTTGTGTCCCCGGTAGACCTGCATCTTGGTCGGCTCGCCGATGACGACGTAATCCGGCTTGATGCCTTCGGTCACGACGAAAGCATGGGGGGCGCTGCCGTCATTCCATTCTTCCATGTTGCCGAAGTAGTAGGCGGTGATGCCTTCCAGCAGGCCGAGTTCTTTGGCGAGGCTGAGGCCGTAGATCATGCCGGGGGTGCTGCCTTTTTCGTCGCAAGCGCCGCGTGCGAAGAACACGCCATTTTCAATCTTGCCCTTGAACGGATCCCATTGCCATTCTTCGGGGTCGCCAATGCCAACGGTATCAATATGGCTATCGTACAGCAGCTTGGTGGGGCCGTTCCCGATGCGTCCGACGATGTTGCCCATCTTGTCCCACCAGATTTGCTCGAAACCGAGCTTCCGCATTTCGGCGGCGGCGCGTTCGCCTACATCTTTAATCTGGCTATTGTAGCTAGGGATGGCGCACAGTTCGCGCAAGAAGGTGATGATTTCTTCGCGCTGTTCGGCCACGCGGGATTTGATTTTGGCGATAATCTCAGGAGAAGGGGTCATGTTGGTATCCTCAGGTGCATCTATTTAGGATGGACATTATAACGCATTCGATAGAGAGTTGGAGAGGTGGAGAGATGTGCTATTTCCAGACGCGGATGGGCGCTTCGGAGATGGGCAGCGTGAGGTGGACGGTTGTGCCTCTGCCTAGTTCGCTCTCCACGCGGATTGTGCCGTTGTGCATCTCCATCACGCGCTGCGCGATGGACAGACCGAGTCCGAAGCCCGGTGTGCTGTGCGGCTCGTCCTGCCGCCAGAAGGTTTCAAAGATGTGCGGCATGGCTTCCGGGCTGATGCCCACGCCCGTATCGCGGATGTCCAACCAGATGTGATTACCTTCCACACCGCCCGTCACGGTGATGGTGCCATCTTTGGGCGTGTAGCGGTAAGCGTTATCCAGAATTTGCTGGAAGGCATCCGCCAGATCGTTCATATTGCCCATCACGAGGGGCATTCCCTCGGTCAACTGGTAGATGAGTTCCGGTTTTTCGCCGTAGCGTTCCGTTAACGTTTGACATTCTGCCCGTATGACGCGGGTGATGTTGACCGGGAATAGCTCGGCGTTGGAATGGCTTTCGAGGCGCGTCATCACCAGCAGCATATCCACCAGCTTCGTCATACGCATCACCTGTTGCTCGACCCGCGCCAGCTTCATCTGGCGGCGCTCGGCATCGTCCAGTTTTGCCATGAACGAACTGGCGGAGAGGATGACGGTCAGCGGCGTGCGGAACTCATGCGAGGCTTTCTCAATGAAATTCGAGAGGATGTGCATGCGCTCTTTTTCCAGCCGCAGTTCCAGTTCGCGCTGTTCTGCTTTTTTGCGCTCGGTGATGT
>CAIVEA010000105.1 GCA_903904765.1 uncultured Chloroflexota bacterium | reverse complement strand
TGGAAGTTCGTCATGGTGCCGGAGCCGGTGCAGAACCTAGGCCCGTTGAACGCTTCGGATCGCTACGAAGGCTATGCTGCCGAACGCGCCGATCTGCTGCGCTTCATCGCGGAGAATAAGCTGACCAATGTGGTGTTCGTGGCGGCGGATATTCACGGGACGCTGGTCAACAACCTGACCTACGCCGACTCGATGGATGCGCCGCAGCAAGCGACGGGCGCATGGGAGATCAGCACCGAGTCGGCGGCTTTCGATGCGCCCTTCGGCCCCACCGTGACGGCAATTGCGCTGCGATTAGGGCTGGTCACGCCGGAACAGAAGAAGCTGTACGACAACCTGCCCCCCGGCTTCAAAGATGTGAGCTTGCTGCCCATCCTCAACGCGCAGATCACCGCCTATAACTACGACTTGCTGGGGCTGGACGGCTCTGAAATCCCTGCCAAACTACTCAGTGGCCTGTGGATTGCCACGCAGACCTTCGGCTGGACGGAATTTGAGATTGATGCCGACGGGGTGCTACTGGTGACGACCTACGGCATCCCGTATTACACGCAGGCCGAGATGAGCGCCGATCCCGCCAGTGTGAGCGCCCGCGTCCCGGCCATCATGCAGCAGTTCAGCGTGCAACCGCGCTGAGGGGGTGCGCCGTCATGCTCCGCCCCTTTCCTTATACATTGAGAAAGGGGGGAAGACGCGGGCGATTGCGTAGGGATTTGGCCTACCAAGTCCGCCGTATTCAGGCGGACAACATAGGTGTTGTCCCTACGAATGGCGGTGTATTCCTCCCTTCGTCCCTTACCTGATAAAAAACTGCCCCCTGAATGCCTACCGCATAGGCGCGATTCGCCAGTCGGCGGTACACTCGCCTTCAGGTGAATCTTCACGAACGAGCGAACGATATGCGCGAACTGGTGTACTGTCCGGTGTGCGGGGCGAAATTGGGGCAGCGCGAAGAAGGCGGGCGCATGCGTCAAGCCTGCGAGGTGTGTGGTTATGTGCATTACGTGAATCCCGTTCCGGCGGTGGGTATCCTGATCGAACATGAGGGGGGCGTGGTGCTGATTCAGCGCGGGCAGCCGCCGCATCAGGGCGAGTGGACGCTGCCCAGCGGCTTCATCGAGGCCGACGAGAGCGCCGAAGATGCTGCCATCCGCGAAGCCGAAGAAGAAACCGGCCTGAAGGTCGAAATCCTCGAACTGGCGGGAATCAACTCGTTCCCCGAAGGGCCGCCCATCAGCGGAATCATGATCTTCTTCCGCGCCCGTCCGGTGGGCGGACGGCTGCAAGGTGGGGATGATGCGCTGCAAGCGCGGGTGTTCCAGCCGGAAGCTATGCCGCTGCTGCCCTTCCGCACTCACCGCGAGATCATGGCGCAATGGCTGGCGCAGCGCGGCGGTGGGACAATCCCCCCTGCTGACGAAGGCGAACGCGCCGATTACATCATCCGGCCTGCCGACAATGCCGATGCTGACGAGATTATGGCGCTACTGGCACTCATCCCTGCCAACCGTGATTTGAACACGGACGATTGGCGTGAGGTGAGCCTGCGCTTCCGCGAGTCGGCGGGGTTTGAGGTGTTCGTGGCGCAAAGCCGCCAGCAACCGCCCATCCTGATCGGTTTCATCGCCCTCTCGATTGTGCGGACGCTGACGGGCGGGCGCGGCTTCATCAATGATATGGCGGTGCTGCCCAGCTACCAGCGGCGCGGCGTGGGCGCTGCTTTGCTGGAGGCGGTGGTGCGGCGGGCGGGGCGGTTGAATCTGCGTTCGCTACTGGTGAATGTGCAGCGGGCGAACGAACGCGCCCGCGCTTTCTATGCCGCTTCCGGCTTCGATGACGAGTCCACCATGCGCGTGAAAATCCGGTGATGATGCTCTCCAACAGTGCGTTAATCGAACAGGCGAAAGCGGTGGTGCGCTCCACTCGCGTCGGGGCGTACACGGTGGGCGATGTGGGCGCGGCGCTGGTGACGGATAGCGGACACATTTACCGGGGCGTGTGTATGGACATGCCCTCCGGCATCGGATTCTGCGCCGAACACAGCGCGATTGCCGCGATGGTCACGGCGGGCGAATACCGGATTGAGCAGATCGTGGCAGTGTGGCTGAACGAAGCTGGCGAGACCTTCATCCTCGCCCCGTGCGGACGCTGCCGCGAGTTCATGCGCCAGATTCACCCCGGCAACCTTGCCACCCGCGTAATTCTGGATACCGATCACGAACTACCGCTGGCTGACCTGTTGCCCTATCATGACTGGTTTCATCGCCAGTCCCCGCCCGAAGGTGACTTGTGAAGCGTGGTTCATGCACATTATAATGTTTGCTGCCCGTTGGTATTTTTGCGGGAGGGAATAACTGATGACCCGTCAACAATTGTGGATTGTGCTGGTGTGCCTCGTGCTGGCGCTGGGTGTGCTGCCACTGAACGCGCAAACGCCCGATCCGCGCAACCCTAAGAATCTACCGCTGTGCGCCGACCTGACCGGCGCGACCAACCCGATTGTGCGCTACGACATCCCGCCACAGACCGTGAACAGCGGCGGCGTGTATTGCCGTGTGCTGGCGCAGGATGGTCGTTTTCTGGTCAACAGCGCCCAGATCGGCAATATGGATGCGCTGAATCTGGGCATTCAGCAGGCGGTGGATGTGTTCGCCATCCTGATTAATGGTTCGACTGTACAGAGTTTCAACAACCCGATTCGCCTCTGCTTGCTGGGGACGGGCGGCTTCTTCTATCTGGATGCCACCCAGTCGCCGCGCCAGCTTCAGCAAATCGCCGCCACTGTCGAGGGCGGTTACACCTGCGGCAGCGTGTCGAACGCGGGTACGGTGATGCTCACCTCATCCACCGGCGCAGTCGTGCCACCGCCGGTCAGCACCTTGCCCCCCGGCGTAACCCCCACTGCGGGCGCAACCCCCGGTCCCGGCACACCGACAGTCGTGGCAGGATATAGTGGGGCGCTCTCCGGTTGCACCGTGACCACTACGCGCATTGTGCGGCTGCGAGCCGAAGCTAATACCACCAGCGCCATCCTCGACCGCCTGCCCTATAACACCACATGGCAGGCCACAGAGCGTGTCCCCGGCTGGATTCGCATCATCTGGCGCGATCGTCAGGGGTGGGTGAGCGACAGTTACCTGCGTACCACCGGAACCTGCGGCAGCTAATCGCCCCCCCAAAACACATCAGCCCCTGCTAACACAACAGGGGCTGATGGTTGAATCCAGCGAAAGTTCGATGCAGCAGTTTAGTCCATGCTCAGCGATTGCAGGGTAGTCAAGACCTGCTGGAACGCTTTGAAATCCGCGCCCGGAACCAATTCCTGAATACGAGTGTCAATATGATCGGCCGCCTCCAACACCTGCTGGCGGGTCTTGGCTGCTTTGGCGGTCAAGAAGATACGCACAGCACGGCGATCCGACGGATCGGGACGGCGTTCGATCAAATCTTTGTGCTGGAGTTTGTCGAGGATAGGCGTGAAGGACGTTGCAGCGCGTCCGACAGCGCGTGCCAGTTCCGATGCATGTTGCCCGTCCTGTGTATATAGCGCCCGCAAAATATACCACTCGATTACAGTTAACCCCAATGGTTCCACCACCTGACCATAAATCTGATCGAGGTTGCGTAGAGCGATATCGAGGTTGCACCATAATGAACCATTAAAGCGCAGCGGGTGATTGTTGATCTCACTCATCGTTCTTACAATCCTTCTGAATGGGTACGACTACAAAAAAAACAAATAGGGGTTAATGGGCGACTGGTGGGCGACTAGCCGTCGGCATGTGATACAGTTAGGAGCAATTCACCTAGAATCAACTTATCACCGGGATGGAGTGGATATGGGGTCTCTTGCAGTAATCTGCGCCCATTGAGGAATGTCCCGTTGATCGATCCTAAGTCCAATATATGTAAACGATCTTGATAGCGGACGAACGCGGCATGTCGCCGTGAAACACCGTATTCAAAAGCTTGCATGTCGGCCAAATCCACATCGGGCTGATATGTGCTTTTGCTGTCGGAACGTCCGATGATTGCGCCATCGAAGTGTTGGAGTGCGATGCGAATCACCTTAGCATTCAACGCAGTACACAGGTTGATAGCGGCATCATACGCGAAAACAGCACGCCCATCCCCCGTAAAAGCAGGTTGTTGAGAATTGCCGTCCATTTCTAAACAGTCATTACTCCATACCTGAATAATTATCGCAACATATATAGTCTCTTAACCAAAATAATTATGACGCATACTGTTCATATTATCAAGGCAATTGGTAAGTCATGGTATAGTCTGGTTTCCTCGTGTTTCAAATTTGATATAGTACCAATGTCCCGCCTCATTTCCCTGACAACCGTATGATATAGTAGGAAAGTATATGCTAAATGACGGATGTAATTGTAGAGAATTTCATGAGAATCTTGCTCATATTGGGAAAATATTAACAAAACATGGATGCTACCTGATGAGCTACGCTTGGTACAATACGATTAGAAAACCAGAATCAGCGAGGGATGAGCGCATGACCACCTCAGCAAACGATTATGCACCTTACTTCCGCAACGGCTTGATGTTCTTGCCGGAAGCCACCATTACCCTGCTGATCGAAGCCGGTTTGGATGCTCAAATTGCACAGACGGCACGGGCGGGCTTGAATCTGGGCGAGCAGCGTGCCCAGATCGCCATCATCAGCCGAGCATTAGAAACGGCGCTGGAAGAAATGGAAGAAAGTAGTCACGAGTTTAGGGCACTTTCCGGGAGTGATACCCAGTTTATGCTCACCGGCAAGCCACCACAGACCTGATTAGCGAGTGCGCCGCTGGAAGCGATCTTCAAAGCTGCTGGACGGCTTCCACGAGTCGGCGTTGGGGTGCTCCACTGGAGCGAGGCTGAGCAGCGTGTAGCGGTCGCCTTCGCGCAGGTAATACAGCATATAGGGCGCACCGTCCTGCACAGGCATAGGTGGCGCAAGCCGGCGCGAGAAGCGCACGCTGTCCTCATTAGCCGTTAGAAACTGGTTGCCGCGCCCCCAGAATTTCCATGCCGGTTGGGAAGTGGTGTCGGCGGTCATCACCGCGTAATACAGCGGCAGCCGCGCATAGCGCCGTGCCCGCAGAAAGATCATCGCCGCCACCCCGATTACGCCCGCTAAACCCACCATCCAGAATGCGCCCACCACGAAGGCCAGCAGCGTTGAGCGCAGCACCATGATGGTCGGCACGAGCAGCAGCAGCAGCACAATCAGCGGCTCAAAGACCATCTCGCGCCACTGACCACTGGTGAGCAGGCCATGCCGGTTGGTGAGCAGGCTGGCACGCATTTCGGACGAAACCACTTCGCGTTTGGGCTTTTCCACAGTCATCTTGCCTACGACTCCGGCGTGGGTGTGACAGGTGCAGCGGGAACGCCCCACACTTCAATCGAACCCTGCACATCGAACAGTAGCAGTACATAACCGTCCGGCGACCATTCCAGACCAAGCACTTGCGCCTGTTTGAGGGGCAAATCAGCGCGGGTGAGCGTTTTTTCGCGCAACGTGGCGGAATCCCACAACGTCACCGCGCCGCCCAACGTGGAAGTCGCCAGCAGTTCGCCGCCCGGTGTGAAGGCCGCCGACACCACATCGCCGCCCACATCCGGCAGCGCCGTCACGAATAATCCGCTGACGGCATCCCACAGATTGACCGAAGGTGTGTCGCCACTGTTCAGCAGGAATTGACCCTCTTGCGAATAGCGCATCACATCACGCACCCCGCCCGCGCCCGTGTTGAGCGTGTGCAGGATTTGACCTTCGGCGGCCTTCCAGAGCGTGATTTTTTGCGGCTCTCCGACGGCAATTTGCGTCCCATCCGGGGAGAAGGCCAAGCGCAGGGCGGGCGCTTCGATGTTGCTCACTTGCTGGCGTTCACGCCAATTCCACACGCGCACGTTGATCCCGTCGCCCGTCGCCAACTGTTCGCCATCCGCAGAGAACGCCACCGCCGAAATCGGGTTCTGATGGGCGTTGATCGTCACCAGCGATTGCCGCGCCGCCACATCCCATACTTTCACCGTGCCATCGTTGCCCGCCAGCGCCAACCGTCCGGCATCAGCATCGTAAGCCGCAACGCCGTTGAAAGCGGCTTGTCCGGGCAGGCTGGTCTTTTCGCGGCCTAAATCGGTATCGTAAATGCGAATCTCACCAGACGGGCTGAGGGTGTACACCTCGTCCTTGTTCACGCCGTAATAGACCGCGACTGCATCCGAACGGGAGGTGTTGAACACCAGTGCGCCGCTAATCAAATCCCACAGCATGAGCAAATCGTTGTTCAGCGCCGCGAGGCGGCTAGAATCGGGCGAAAAGGCCGCCGAAAAGACCGTGCTGGGTGCGCCGCCCATATCCAAGCGCCCGATCTGTGTGAGCCGGGCGGCGTTCGCCCGCGTCACTTCTTCAGCAGCCTCCTGCCATGCGGGGGGCGGCGGTAGCGTGGCATCACGCGGGGGCGGCACAAAGCCCCCATCGGCAGTGGGCGCAGTGCTGCCGGGAGCAGCGCAGGCCGCCAGCAACAGCAGCAGCAACAGACTCCAACAGCGTTTCAGGCTCATTTGGCGGCTTCCTGCACGCGCATCCCACTGAGGAGCAGCGCAAAATCGCGGATTTGTTCCAGCCCACACTCGCCCTCGAACGGCTCAATCTGCCCGTTGCCGTTGGCATCCACCCCTTTGATGAGGTCGGTGGCAATCTGCGTAACATCGGTGGCCTGCTGGGTGATGGCCGCCAGATCAGTCGCCGCCAGCAGTGTTTGCTCAAGGCCGATTACCTGATCCATGCGTTCCTGCGAATTGTCCATGCACACCCGTACCAGTTCAATTGAGCTTTGCAGGGCGGCATCGCTGCCGGGCGCGGTAGCAACCTGCGTCAGCCGTTCGCGCAAGGCGGTCAAATACGGGGCAACGCCTTTCTGGAAGCCGGGATTTTCCGGGCGCGTATCGCCGTTATAGTCGGTTTGCGTCCCCAACAGGATGTTGAGGGTATGTTCGTTGTGAACGTGCAGGCCGCCAATCGTACCCGCAGCCTGCGCCAGTTGCGCGTGTGTTTGCGCTTTCTCGGCCTCGGCGATCATGCTATCAATCAGGCCAGACGGCGCACCGCTGTTGTCTACCGGAGAACTGTACATGCCCATGCTGTCACTACTGCTGCTGCTAGTGCTGCCCAGCGCCGAGGCCGCGATGCCGTTCGGGTCGCTGGTGTACAGTTGCACCAGCAGGTGGCTAACCTCGATTGGCACACTGGCTTGATAGAGCGCCCCGCCTTGAGCCGTTTTTCCACCGGGTTCTTGGCTGGTGATCGTGACCGCGTTATACAGGGAGGGCAGAACGCGCCCGAACGCATCCACAAAGGGCGGCAGCACACCATTGCCCAGCGCGTCCAGCGTGAGTTCGCCGATCTTCAGCGCGTCGCCGCTTTCGGTGTTCTTCAGCCACGCGATATACACATCCCCTGCCTGCGGTGGTCGCAGGTTCGACACTTGCAACGTCAGGGTGTCGCCCGGTTTGCTGGTGGTGCTGAAACTCACCTTCCCGAAAGTGGGCAATTGTGTGGCTGCCACAAAGGCAGTCGGGGGCGTGGTGGGGGCGGCCTGCTGTTCGGCAGCCGTCGCGGTAGCTGGTGACTCCTGTTCATGCGAATCGGAGCGCGTGACCAGCAGCACCACGACCACCAGCAGCACCGCAATGATGGCGAATCCGCCTAACAACAACAGTGGATTCGTCCCCTGTTGCAAGATCACAGTAGGTTGCGGTTGCTGCGGGTTAGTCGGTGTGGGGAGTGTGGGTGGCAGGGGTGTAATCTGCGGCGAGAAAGTGATGCTGGCGGACGCGGCGGCGGCTGTGGGCGCAGTAGCGGCGTTTGCCCCTTGAATAGCGCGGTTGAAATCCTCCGCAAATGCGGTGGCGTTGGGGTAGCGATCTGCCGGATTCTTGGCTAACACGCGCTGCATGACCACATCTACGTCCGCCGAGAAGCCACTGTCCAGCGTCCGCAAGCTGGGGACGGGTTCGGTCATGTGCTTGAGGACAACCTGCATGGGCGTATCGGCGCTGTAGGGCTGCCGTCCGGTGAGCATCTCGTACACCACCACACCCAGCGAGTACAAATCAGCGGCGGGGGTGATCGGTTCGCCTGTCCCCTGTTCGGGAGCCATGTAAGCGGGTGTCCCCACCATGCCGCCCGTCGCGGTCAACTGGTGAGACGCATCCTCGACCAATTTGACGATTCCGAAATCCGCCAGCAGCGCGAAACCTTCTTTATCCAATAAGATGTTATCCGGCTTGATGTCGCGGTGAATCACGCCCTGACGATGCGCGTAATCCAGCGCGGAGGCGATCTGCCGCAGTGTTTCGCCCACCGCCGACAGTTCCATGCGCCCGCGCTTGATGCGCCCCGCCAGCGAACCGCCCTCGATATAGGCCATCACCAGATACAAGATGTCATTTTCCGCGCCGTAGTCGTACAGCGGCAAGATGTGGGGATGTTGCAACCGCGCAATAGTACGTGCTTCCAGCTTGAAGCGTTCTACAAACCCTTGATTCTGACCGGGATGCGGCGGCAGCACTTTGATCGCCACATAGCGGTCAATATCCGCCCGGTAGCCTTTGTAGACGGTTGCCATCCCGCCCTGACCCAGCATGTCCGTAATTTGATACGCGCCCAGCGTCCGCCCGACCAGTGAGGAAGTCACAATATTGCCTCGCAACGCAGCCTATAAATCAATCGTCATAGGCACAAATACATCTGCCTATTATAGGAGATGTTTGCATCACAGGCGAAATGATTGGCTCACGTTTTGTCGCCGAAGATGTTCAGCCACTCGTCTACCTCGTCGGAGGTGAGTTTGACATCCGCAGCTTCACCCGCGTCCACCACTTTAGGCGGCGGCGCGGCCATCAAATTGGCAAATTCTTCCGAGAGTAGGGTTTTCATGCGGCGGCTGCGGGCAACGGCGATCACATCGTTGTCGGATGTGACTGCCGTCCAGTTCATGGGGTCGGGTATTTTCTTGATGCGTTCCATCATCACGCGGTCTGCCGTCGAACGGGCGGAAGCGAACACCACCTGCACCGCCCGCGTGGACATACGCGACACACCGCCCGGCAGACCATGATCGAACACCACCACACACTGACTGCCCGTGCGAGCCACGAAGCCGGCCAACTTTTGCACCAACAACGCCTCATCGTTCGGGTCATCCAGCGTCAGATCGGGCAGTTTGCCGATTAAATTGTGTCCATCAATCATGTACGGCATGACAGCCTCTTTCTATGACCACACCCGCGCAAAACCTACCGGGTACATTCGGATTTGGGGCTATAACCCTCATCCTGATTGACCAGTAAAATCACCCTGTCCAATCACCCATCTCCCTTATGGCGAAGAGAGCAAGCCAAAAGCGGGGATTTGTAAAGATACGACACAAGCTGTGTCCGTCTTTCTCCCCTCTCCTAGCTGTACTTAGCAAGAT
>CAIVEA010000104.1 GCA_903904765.1 uncultured Chloroflexota bacterium | reverse complement strand
GGGCATCTTCGGGCATGGCAATATTGGCGGCGTGGCACAGGCGCTTCAGCAGTACGGGCCGGACTTCCGTTACTACCAGACGCGCAACGAACAAGCGATGGTGATGACGGCCATGGGCTATGCCAAGATGAAGAACCGCAAGCAGACCTTTGCCTGTCTGTCCTCGGTTGGCCCCGGCGCGACCAACATGGTCACCGGCGCGGCCACTGCTACCGTCAACCGCATTCCGGTGCTGCTGCTGGCGGGAGATGTGTTCGCGGAACGGGTGCAAGCACCTGTGCTGCAACAGTTGGAATCCGAACACTCGATGGATATTTCGGTCAACGACTGCTTCAAGCCGGTGTCGCGCTACTGGGATCGCATCTCGCGCCCGGAACAAGCCATCCAATCGCTGCTGGAGGCTATGCGCGTCCTCACCTCGCCCGCCGATACCGGCGCGGTGACGCTGGCGCTGCCGCAGGACATCCAGAGCTACGCTTTCGACTATCCGACCAAACTATTCGACAAGCGCGTGTGGACGATTCCGCGCAACCATCCCGACACGTCGCTGCTGCAACGGGCGGCGGGCTGGATACGCGAGAGCAAGCGTCCGCTGATTATCGCGGGTGGCGGTGTGCATTACAGCGAAGCGTTCGATGCGCTGCGCGAGTTCGTGGAACTGACGGGCATTCCGGTTTCCGAAACACAGGCCGGCAAGGGGTCGCTGATGTACGATCACCCGCTGAATCTGGGTGGCGTGGGCGTGACGGGTACGAAGGGCGCGAACCTGATCGAGCGTGATGCTGATCTGGTGATCGGCATCGGCACGCGCTACAGCGACTTCCCCACCGCCTCCAAAACCGCCTTCCAGAACCCGGATGTGCGCTTCATCAATATCAACGTGTTCGAGATGGATGCCTTCAAACATGCCGCTATCCCGCTGGTGGGCGACGCGCAGGTGACGCTGCAATCGCTGGCGAAACTGCTGGAAGGCTACCGCACCGCCGACGAGTACCAGCAGTTGGTCAAACGCTACAACGCCGAATGGGATGCGGAAGTGACCCGCGTCTACAACCTCGAACACGGCCCGTTGATGAGTCAGGGCGAGCTGATCGGCGTGGCGAACGAGCTTTCCGACCCGCGTGATGTGGTAATGAGCGCGGCGGGCAGTTTCCCCGGTGATCTGCATAAGCTGTGGCGCACCCGCGACCATAAGGGCTATCACCTCGAATACGGCTACTCCACGATGGGCTACGAGATTGCGGGCGGGTTGGGCATCAAACTGGCTGACCCCAGTCGTGACGTGTTCGTGATGGTGGGCGATGGCTCGTTCCAGATGATGAACACCGAGATCATCACCTCGATTCAGGAAGGCATGAAGATCATCGTCATGCTGGCGAATAACAACGGTTATTCCAGCGTGGGGCGCGTCTCCGAGCAGGTGGGCAGCGAAGGCTTCGGCTGTCACTACCGCTATCGCGGCGCAAGCGGCTGGTACGATGGCGACGTGCTGCCGGTGGATTTCGTCAAGATGGCGGAAGGCATGGGCGCAATCGGCATCCGCGCCAATACCCGCGACGAACTGGCGGATGCGGTGCAACGCGCCAAGCAAGCCGATCGCACGGTGGTGATCGTCACCGAAACCGACTGGCACGAGCGCGTCCCCGGCTACGGTTTCTGGTGGGACATGGCGACGGCGCACGTCTCCGAAATGCCGGAGGTGAACGAAGCCCGTAAGCGCTACGAGGCCGAGAAGAAGAACCAGCGGTATCTGATTTAGAGCTATTTCACCCTCATCCCCCACCCCTTCCGCTGCGCGTCATGGCGAAGGGGAGAAAACAGGAATTGTCTTTTCTGGAAGTCCCTCGCCATGAGGGAGAGGGACTACAGGGTGAGGGTTTCTTATTTATTCCCCAAACGATAGGACTTCATCATGAAAGTCGGCATGTATACCGATAGTTTGCAGGATTTAGACTTTGCTGGCGTACTGGACTGGGCGGTGGAACAGGGGCTGGATGCGCTGGAGATCGGCACGGGCAACTTCTCGTCCTCACCGCACTGTGCGCTGGACGAACTGGCCGCCAGCGCCGAAGCCCGCGCCCGCTTCAAAGGTGCATTCGAGGAGCGCGGACTCCTCCTCAGCGCCCTGAATTGCAACGGCAACCTGCTCGACCCGCATCCCGAACGCGGCCCGCGTTCGCAGGCGGTGTTCTTCAAAACCATCGAGGTCGCCAGCCAGATCGGGCTGGACACGGTGGTGACGATGAGTGGCTGCCCCGGCGATCTGAACGGCGGCATCTACCCCAACTGGGTGACGTGCAACTGGCAACCGGAGTTTTACGACCTGTACCAGCGCCAGTGGGACGAGGTAATTACGCCCTTCTGGAAGAAGGCCGGCCAGTTCGCCGCCGATCATGGTGTGAAGGTGGCAATTGAGATGCACCCCGGTCAGGCCGTCTACAACACGCGCTCGCTGCTGCGGCTGCGCGAAGCGGGCGGGCAGGCGGTGGGCGCGAACCTCGACCCCAGCCACCTGTTCTATCAGGGCATGGATCCGCTGGCGGTCATCCGGGCGCTGGGCAAAGGCTTCGTCTACCACGTCCACGCCAAAGACACGCGCCTCGACCCGTATGAAATCGCCATCAACGGCGGACTCGACCCGTACCCCATGACCCGTTTTGAGGAGCGTACATGGGTGTACCGCACCCTCGGCTACGGTCACGACATCAAATGGTGGTGCGATTTTGTGAGCGCCCTGCGGCTGGCGGGCTATGACGGCGTGTTGAGCATCGAACATGAAGACCGCCTGATGAGTTCCCGTGAAGGCATCCACAAAAGCATTCGCCTGCTCAAGCAGGTGGTGTGGGATGCGCCCGCCGAAGACTGGGTTCCATAGGTGAAAGGGGGCATCTAATGAGCGACAATCCGGTGCGCGTCGTGCTGCTGGGCTGCGGCAGAATGGCGAAAGAGCATGTACAGATCATGCTTCAGCAGCAGGCAACCACCCGCATTGTGGTGGTCAGCGAACCGTCCGATGCGGCCTATCAAAGCCTGAAGGCCATCTATGAGGGCGCGGGACTGCCGCCGCCGTCCAACCAGCCTGACCTGAACGCCCTCTTGCGCGAGTATGCCGGACAGGTGGATGTGGCCTTCATCGTCACACCCCACGCCTACCATTTTGAACAGGCCAAAGCCTGTCTGGAGGCCGGGCTGGATGTGCTGCTGGAAAAACCGATGGTGGTCACAGCGGAGCAGGCGCAGAAGTTGATCGCGCTGCGCGACCGTACCGGACGGCTGAT
>CAIVEA010000103.1 GCA_903904765.1 uncultured Chloroflexota bacterium | reverse complement strand
CGCCGCTGCTGGTGGTCGTGTTCGCTGCTCATGCCTACCGCGCCTTGACAGACCGCAACGCTTCGCGCTCGCTGGCCGCCCAATGGGTATCGCTGGCGATCATCCTGTTTCTGTTGGCCTTCGGGCTGCTGGGCGCAGCGCAGGCGCTTCCCGGCGTGCGCGTTTTGAGCAGCGGCACGCGCCTGAACGATGTGCAGCATACGCTGATGCTGTTCGCAGCGGCGGCGGTGGTGCTGGGCATGGTCAATCAGGCCGGTGCGGAGGCGCGGGGCGGCCTGAAGATCACTGGATTCATCCCGTTCTGGCTGGTGACGTTCGGGGTGCTGGGCGGCGGGCTGGCGCTGGCCGCCGCTGGCGTAGTGCAGGTGGTGGTCGAACGGCAGTTGAGCGTGGGCTATCTGGACACGCAAACGCTGCTTGTGCCGCTGTATAGCGGGTGGGCGTTCGGGACGGGTGCGCTGGCGCTCGGCCTGTGGATATACACGCTCTCGGCAGTGCTGCGCCGCCCACGTTAGGACACAGGTGGTCTGCTGCGGAAAGTCCGTAATGCGGATTATAATGTAGCCTGTAGCCGCCTGCCTGCGCTCCTCATTTTCTCACGGCGGATACGCCCCTCATCCTCCCCGTTGTGCGCCGAGGTGTTCTATGCGCGTGTTCGTTCTTTTGGTATGCCTTGTACTGGTGATTGCTGCCGCGCCGCTGACCGCACAGGATGCGACCTGTGCAAGGCAAATGGCGGAGTCGTTTCAGAGTACGCTGGATTCATGTCCTGAAATTATCGGTGATAACCAGATCTGTTTGGGTGGCGGATCAGTGCAGATGATCTCGTGGTCAGGTGCGACTAATTTTGGTGTTCGACAGGCCGGTGATCGTGCCAGTGTTGCAAACCTGCAAGAATTGATCGTGGGAAACACGTCCTATGGAACGGCGGTGATGATACTTCACCCCAATATTGGGAACACAATCCATGACCAATCTCTCACATTGGTGGTTTATGGTTCAGTGCGGGTGCAAGCGACTGCGCCTTCTGTACTGCCTACACCTACCCCGTTGCCTACTATCACTCCGGTGGTTGCCGTTTTTACAACCCTCACCAATGTCAACAAACGCTCTAATCCAGATATAAATGGCGTGGTTGTGGGTAGTTTACGCAAAGGCGAACAGGGGCTTGTACTGGGACGAAGTACCGATGGGTTGTGGTTTTATGTGGATACAGGGATTCCATATAAGGGATGGGTCTGGGGGGAGTCGCTGCGGATTGATGGCGATATTAATGCGCTCCCTGTGAGCGATTCCGACTATTTGCTCAATGGCTATAAAGAGGACAGCCCGAATACATCAGTGCCGATTTGGCAGAAACAGATTGCGGGTGCGCTGCGTAATTTAGTCGTTCAAACCAATGTAGCGTCATCGCCATGCAAGGATGCGCTTTCAGGAATTCTTATCCACAGCAATAACAGCGGCAACCCGCAAGAACTGCGGTTGAACGGTATGTATTTCTCGATTGACGGTACGATGGACGTTCAAGCGCCACCGGGCGGTCCAATGTTGGTGCGCGTTCTGGCCGGGACTGTTGAAGTTGCTCCAGCCGAACGATATACACTGGTTAAGGCGGGGACGCAGTTTGTGGTGCCTCTAAACCCGGACGGCATAATTTTACGTCGGATGACTAGTCTTATGCCGCTAGAAACCGCTGGATTAGACATGATTCCGTTAGGGTTGTTGCCAGATTATGTGCCGCTGCCCGAACCAATGGATACTAGCGAACTGGATGACCGCGATTTATTCCCTCAATCGGGGTTGTATCAGATCAGCGGGATGTATACGGTGAAGGGTTGCGCTGATCTCTATGGTGAAACACAAGAGATTGTCCCGGAATCAGTTCGCATCTCGATTCTTGATAATCACATAGTGATAGATGCGCTGGATCGGCG
>CAIVEA010000102.1 GCA_903904765.1 uncultured Chloroflexota bacterium | reverse complement strand
GGATGCGACCTATATCGGCCTTCAGAACTACGAGACCATCATCAGCGATGAGCGTTTCTGGAAGGCGCTGCAAATCACTCTGACGTATGTGTTGTGGAACATCCCTATCCAGACGGTGCTGGCGGTGTTGATCGCTGTGCTGATGGAACGGGTATCCAACCATGCGTGGCTGCGCGGCATCATGATTTTGCCGTGGCTGATGCCGAATGTTGTGGTTGCCATGTTGTTCGTGTGGCTGCTCGACCCCAGCTTGGGCGTGATTAACCTTGTGTTGCAGGCGATTGGTGTGGGGCAGCAGGGTTTCTTTGGCGATCCTAATCAGGCGATTGCATCTGTGGCCGGTGTGAACATCTGGCGGCACATGGGCTACAACGCCATCCTGATTTTCGCAGGCTTAAAGACCATCCCCAAATCGCTGTATGAAGCGGCGAAGGTGGACGGTGCGAGCGATCTCACGCAGTTCTTGCGGATTACTGTGCCGCTGTTGCGTCCGGTGCTGGTGTTTGTGCTGGTCACCTCCATCATCGGCTCGTTCCAGATTTTCGATACGATTGCGGTGGCGACGGAAGGCGGCCCGGCAGGGGCGACACGCACGATCCTCGTCTACATCTATGAGCAGGTGTTTGAACGCCGCATCAACATGGGTGTGGCGACGGCGGCTTCGGTGGTGCTGTTCCTTATCCTCATCAGCGTCACGATCATTCAAACCCGCTTGCTACGCGCCAACCAATCCGACCTCGCGGATTACAGCTAAAGGGGAATGATGATGACTGCACTTTCTCAGACATACATTCAATCCCAGCCCGAACGCCGTATTCGCTGGGGCAATATCGCGCTGTGGGTGTTTATCGGCTTTTTGATCTTCATCACTCTGTTTCCGTTCTACTGGGTGGTACGCACCGCCCTCAGCGAACCGAAATCGGTCTATGCCTATGCGGCGGATTTCTTGCCGCACAATGCCACACTGTTCAACTTCCAGCGTGTGCTGGGCATGATTGACCCGAGTACGCTCGTCGGGCAGGATGCTTCCAGCCTGTCGGCGGGGACGATCAACTTCTGGGTGTATTTGCGGAACTCGTTCCTTGTATCCGGTACGGTGATGCTGGGCCAAACGCTGTTCAGCACGATGGCGGCTTACGCTTTCGCCCGCATGAAATTCCCGTTTCGTGATCAGATTTTCTTCGTCTATCTGGCCGGCTTGATGGTTCCGGGGATTGTGTTGTTCATCCCCAACTTCGTTCTCATCCGGCAGATGGGGTGGATTGGAACATTTCAGGGCGTTATCGCGCCGACCTTCCTGATGACTCCGTTCTCGGTGTTTTTCATGCGTCAGTTCTTCCTCAGCTTAAATAGAGACCTGACCGAGGCCGCGCTGCTCGACGGTGCAACTGCTTTCGGTGTGTTCTGGCGCATCGCCTTGCCGCTGATTCGCGGTCCGGTACTCACGCTGGCGCTGCTGACGTTCATCGGCAGTTGGAACGAGTACCTGTGGCCGTTCCTCGTCGGGCGTGATGAAAATATCCGCGTGCTCACGGTGGCGCTCAATGTGTTCAAGTCGCAAACGCCGCAGGGTTCGCCCGACTGGGCAGGGTTGATGGCGGGGACAACCGTCAGTATCGTCCCCACAATCCTCCTGTTCATTTTCTTTGGTCGCCGGGTGGTGGATTCGATCCAGTTCTCCGGCTT
>CAIVEA010000101.1 GCA_903904765.1 uncultured Chloroflexota bacterium | reverse complement strand
TCAGCGGCATCGTTGCGGATGCTGTTCAGCGCGATGGCTGGCACAGCCGTCCGGCACAGATCAGCCAACTGCTGCTTGAGAGGATGCTCCCCCGGACATTCCGGCAGCACCCCGTCAATAAACGCGCGTGTGCTGCCCTCAAAATCGGTTTCAAACTGCGCCAGCAGCCCCGCAAAATCCGCCGCAGGTAGCCCGTAGGGGTAATCGTCCGTCGAGATGAACTTCGCGCCGCCGCCCACCAGCACCAGACCGGACAGCGCCTGTGGATACAGCGCGGCATACACCAGCGCGATAGATGCGCCTTTCGACCAGCCCACCAGAATCGGCTTGTGAATACCGAGATGCGTCAACAGGAAATGCAGATCAGCCGCGAACAGCGCGAAAGTGTATTCTCCGGCGGGTTTATCCGACTGCCCGAAGCCGCGCAAATCGAGCGTGAGCACCCGCATGGTCGGCTGGAAGGCCTGCACCTGCGCCTGCCACACTTCATGCGTCATCAGCCAACCGTGAATGAAAACGAGGGTGTGTTTCCCCTGCCCTTCAAGTTCGTAAAACAGCTTCACGCCGTCCCGTTCGACAAACATACCGCACCTCGCGGATAGGTTACGTTTCGCCGCGCATCGAACCATGCCATGGCATCGCCCAGCGTTCGATCAGGCTGATGAGCAGGTAGAACGCGATCCCGATCAGGCAGGCCACCAGAATGCCCGCCCATGCCGACGGGAAACGGAACAAAATGACCTCGTTCAGAATCCACACGCCCAGCGCCGCCCGCTGTCCGCCGAAGTAACCCGCGACCACCGTCCCGATGACCGAGAGCGTTGCGCCGGTTTTGAGCGCATTGAAGAAGTAGGGCAGCATGTTCGGCAGTCGCAGCTTACGGAAGATCGTCCACTCGCCCGCGCCGTAGGAATGCACCAGCTCCAGCGCCGAAGCGTCCACCAGAGTCAGGCCGCGCACCACATTGATGATGACCGGATAGTACACCAGCGTGACCACGATCATCATCTTGGAAAACGGGTTGATCGAGCCGAACCAGTTATTCATGATGGGGGCGAACACCAGTGTTGGCACAGCGTTCAAGCCGATGGCGAAGGGGATGAGCGCCCGTCCGACGATGTTCCAGCGTGCCGCCAGAAACCCGCCTGCGGTGGCCAACGCCGTTCCGAGCAGCAGCCCGCCCGCCGCCTCATAGACTGCCATCCGCATCGAGTTCATCAGGGCATCGCCATTGTCAATGAAAGCTGCCAGAATGGTGCTGGGCGCAGGCAACAGGAATTGCTGAATGTTGAACAGGCGCGTGAACAGTTCCCACCCGGTGAGGAACAGAACAATCACTACCAGCGGCGGCAGAATGGTCTGCATCCGGTTTTTCACCTGCCAGCGTCCGCTGCCCTTCGCAGGCTTCAATGCTTGTTCCATCATGCGCGTTCCTTTGACTTTTCAGGACGGCGCTGATAATTCCGCAGCGCCAGCATTTCCGCGAGTTGCGCCAGCAAAAAAGTGCCGATGCCCAGTGCAGCCACGATAAAAATACACGCCCACAGCTTGGCCGGAGCCGTGCTGTAATACTGGGCGAAGTTCAGCACCAGACTGCCCAAGCCTTCGGTGATACCAGACGGTAGCTCGCCCACAATCGCCCCGATGATGCTGGCAGTGGCGGCGATTTTGAAGCCCACGAACAGATACGGCAGCGAGGCCGGCAACCGCAGTTTGAACATGACCTGTGTGGACGATGCGCCATACGAGCGCATCAATTCCAGCATTTCGGGTCGGAAGCCTTTCAGACCGCGCAGCGCCGAGATCGTCACCGGGAAGAAACTCAAATAGGCCGATATGATGGCTATCGAGAACCAGCCCGCCCGCAGCCAGATCACTACCATCGGCGCGATCACCAGAATCGGGATGGTTTGCGATGCCACGATGAACGGCACAAATGCCCGGTTCAACAGGCGCGAATAGGTCAGCACCACCGCAATCAGCAGTCCCGCGCTACAGCCCAGCGCGAACCCCACCAGCGCCACCCGGAAGGTGAAGAAAGCGCGTTCCAGCAGCACCTGAATCAGCGGCGGGCCATTGCGCTGTGCGGGACGGCCTAGCGCCCCCACAATGTCCCACAAATGCGGCATATTCAGATCATTGGCGAACTGAAATTTCAGCGGCGGTTTCCATGTGGTCTGGATAGACTGCCCCAGAATCACCGTGTCAATTTTGAGCGCCTGCCCGCCGATGAACTTGGTGACTTCCCATGCCACCGCCAGTATGACAATGAACACGATCAGGGGCATCCAGTGTTTGATGAACTGGCGCACACCTTTACGCGGCGAAGTGGGGGGTGCTGCAAGAGTAGTCAAATCTCAATCCCTGATTTCTGGTTGCCGAAGCAAGCGTGAATAGTGCGAGGGTAAGCGGCGCTGCAATGCGGGTTTGGAACGCAGCGCAGATTGCGGCTGAGTCTGCGCCTCGATCACAGCGCAGGCGGCGCGAACGCCCTGCCCCGCGTCCGTCGCCAGCGCCTCGTGCTGCGGAGCAGCGAACAGGCTAGGGCCGAAGAACACGCCGCTATTCCCGCCCTGCTGCCTGTTGGCAAAGGCGATATACACATCGTTCTCACCGGCGCGGGTGCGCGGCAAATGCCAGTGAAGGTCGTCCGGCGCGGCCTGCATGAAACTGTGCCTGTAGACAGGTGGCACATCTAAATCGGCGCTCACGCACACCACATCACATCCCAGAATCGCCAGACAGCGAACGGGTTCTGCATGCAGCAAATCCGTCCCCGTCAGCAACCCGATTCGCCCGATGGGAATATCCGCCCAGACCAACCGATCTCCGGCAGTCGCCCATACGCGATCCCGTTCGCTGAGGTGTGTTTTGCGGTAGTGAGCGCACATGCCTTCTGGCCCCACCAGCACCAGCGTGTTATAGAGTTGCTGCCGATCCGCCTCGATCAGTCCCGCCACAGTGTAACACCCGTGCTGGGCGCACCAGCGGGCGAGCGCCGCCACACTCACGCCATCCAGCGACTCGGCTAAATCCTGCGCGTGTTCGGCATCACGGGGTTGCCCGCAAAAACTCAACTCCGGTAGTACCACCAGCGCGGGCATCCCCACCGGAAGGAGCGCCTCTAGCGAGGCCAACCGTTCCGCAACGGGTAGCGTTTGATCGTATTCAACGGTGATTGTCTGAAAGGGCATTCCGTCCGGCAGCGGGTGGGCAAACTCCGCCTGCATCCGCCGTGCATCCCATAGGTAACGGTTGAGCGCCAGCGGAATATACAATTCGGGGCGGCGCTGCACTACGCGGGATTCGTTCGTTCCCAGACGGCGGCAGCGTGGATCATCCAGATCAATCGTCCCCATCACAATTTCGTCATGGTCACTTTTGCCCGCGCAGGCTTGAATAGTGCCGTCAGGATTCAACACCGCCGAACCGCCCGAAAAATTCCCACTGCCTTCGCTGCCCCAACGGTTGGCGCACACGGCAGGCAATCCGTTATCGAAGGCACGCATCATCCACAGTGGCGCGGGGCAGACTTCCTCCACCCAACCCACCGGCATGAGCAACACATCCGCGCCACCCGCCGCCAGCAGCAGCGCCGATTCGGGGTAATTGGCATCCATGCAGATCAGGATACCCAGCCGCCCCAGCGAGGTTTGCCATGTCTGAAAGCCGAGATCGCCATCCGCAGCCCATAGCGGATCGGAAAGATAGGCGTGGGTTTTGCGGTGAACGCCAATCACCCCGTCCGACCCCACCAGCACGGCGCTGTTGTAGTACAGGCGGGTGGCAGCATCCACTTCGCCCATACCCACTACGATCATCATATCCAGTTCGCGGGCGAGCGCCGTGAAGAAATCCGTCGTCGGGCCGGGGATGGTTTCGACATACGGGGCGATATGCTCGCGGTCACGCCAGAATAGGCCGATGGTCGCCATCTCCGGCAGCACCACCAGACGTGCGCCCTGCGCCGCCGCTTGCCGGAGCAACTGTTCCAGACGCGCACAATTACGGTCTTTCTCACCGTGTTGTGGCTCAAATTGGATGGCCGCCGCCCGGTACTGACGTTGTGAGTTCATCTATACACTTCAAAAATAAAGGGGGCACATCATAAGGACTATTTGATGAAGGGCGACCCATACGGATCGCCCTAACAATCACTTTCACTTCTCTATCCCAGCGTCATCCTCTGCTGGATAAACCGCCAGAGGATCACTCAGCGATTTATTCGCCGCCCGGATTCAGAGTGACTTCCATCTTCTTGAAATCCAAGCCCTTCACATCCAGCCCTTCCGCTTCCAGATTGGCAACGGCCTGTTCCACGATGTCGGTGCGGAACACGGCGGGATCCGGGTCTTTGGTAATCAGGTTGTAGGTCTTGGCAATTTCAACAGTCTGATCGTATTCCGTACCCGTGTTCAGGATACCGATGCCGTTCGGAGCCGGCCACAACAGGTTGTTGATTTCGTTCATCATCCACAACTGATGGCTTTCGCCCAGCGCCGTACCCGCATCCAGCACGATGTCCACGCAATCTTCGGCGTTGTCACGGCAGTAAATCCAACCCTTCAGCGTAGCCTGCACGAAGGCCAGCGCCGTCGCTTCGTTGCCATCTTCCGCCAGCCACGATTCGCGGGCGAAAATATTGTCCTGAAGCGTGTTGATGCCGTAATCACGCACCGAAATCACATTCAGATCATCCACCGTATACAGTTCGCCGGTGTCCGGGTTCACGGTTTCCAGCAATTGGGCGAATTCGTTGTAGATCGTGGCCTGCGCCACTTCCACTTCGCCGTTAATCAACTGCGACATGTCGAAGCCCTGCTTGACGATGGTCACATCTTTGTCGGGGTCAATGTTGAACTGGCGCAGCAGCGCAAATTCTTCCATTTCGTTGCCACCCAACCACGAACCCACATTGTGACCACGCAGGTCTTCCGGCTTGGTGATGCCAGCCGACTTGAACGAGACGAGCAGCGTGGGCGGAACCTGATTCACACGGGCGATGCTCACGAAGTCCGCACCACCTTCACGGGCAGCCAGCGTGGTGACGAACGGGCGCACGCCGAATTCGGCTTCGCCAGCCGCCACGATCTGATCGGCTGAAATGTCCGGGCCACCGGGGGTAATTTCCACTTCCAGACCGGCATCCTTATAGTAGCCCAACGCATCCGCCGCATAGTAACCGGCGAACTGAGCCTGCGCCACCCACTGCAAGACGACGCGCACTTTGGTCAAATCCTGTGCTTGCGCCACCGGAGCGGCGACAACCAGCACGACCACAAGTAAGAGCGCCAAAACCAGAGACACTTTCTTATTCATCGTACTCTCCCTTATCTCCACATCGGTTGCGTTTTTGCACAAACAGAGGCCGTTGCCCCGCCTCTGCTCATCCACAGAGAGTCGCTTACATTACATATCCAAAAACATGAAATCTTCCGTACTCGCTTTGCTGGACACTTCCTGACCAACGCTTTTCAAAAAAGCCGCAGCAGCGCGACAGGCTTCCGGCGTGAAACGATAAGCGGGGCCGGCCACCCCCAACGCCGCAATCACCGGGGTATCATTGTTCGCCAACCGCTTCACAGGCACAGCGATGGCGTTAATGTTCTCATCCAGTTCACCGATGCTCATGGCATAACCCTGCGCCTTGATCTCTACCAGATGCTGCTTGAACTGATCCGGGTCTGCAATCGTATTCGACGTGTAGGCTTTCGGCGGGTATTTCTCGATCAGCTTATCCTGTTCCTCCGGGGGAAGATAGGCTACCAGTGCCTTGCCTGCGGACGAACAAAAATAAGGAGTCCGGCGACCTTGCCAGCCAGCATACTGAATGAGATGTGGCCCGCATACCTGTTCAAGGTTCAACAGATCACCACCAATCAGCACTCCCAGATAAGCCGTCTCGCGGATATTCTCCGCGATGTGGTACAGATAAGGCTGGATAGACCGCGCCAGACTGCGGCTTTGCAATAGCGTGCCGCCCAACTCCACCAACCGGATGCCCAACCGATACTTACGTGACACCGGGTCTTGCTCCAGAACACCCCACTTTTTCAGCGTCGCCGCCAGATGATGGGTGGTACTGGTGTTCAATCCTAGCTTTTCACTCAGCTCGCTGACCCCGAACATGCGGTCATCAATGCTGAATATGAAAAGGATTTGCATAGCGCGGTCAATTGATTTGATGTCCATATACAGTGTTTTCCTGCAAACATGATCGAAGGCTTGCGGGAATTGTACCGTATAGACTATCAACTACTGTAACCCGAAAACAGTGTATCGCTTTATGGAAAATCTCACAAACATTTCCTCAAAGACTTTGTTGAAAACCATCAACGCAATTTTGAAAATCATAAATGGCTTTTAAGATAGTGAAAAGCGTTTGACAAGCCACCGTAAACGCTATAGACTTCGATCAATGCTCCAGAATCATGTCCATGAGGCGCTATCATGTCCAATAAGAACACGTTTGAACGTCTGGTACACGCCACTTTACAGGAACCCGAACTCTACGTCCCCGGCCTCTCTGTTGAGGAGGCTTCGCAGCGGTATCACATATCGCCTGAAAAAATCGTCAAGCTGTCCTCCAACGAGAACCCGCTAGGGCCATCCCCCGAAGCGATGAAAGTAGTGGAGAGCATGGTTCCCGAACTCCACCGCTACCCGGACTCGAAGGCGTTGGCTTTACGGGCGGAGATCGGCGCGAAAGAAGGCCTGACCCGCGATAATGTCATCTTCGGGGCAGGTTCCAGCGAAATCATGTCGTTCATCATCCGTGCATTCTCCAACCCCGGTGATGAAATCGTCAGTATGGATCCCTCGTTCTCGGTGTATACCGAGCTATCGAAAGCCGATAGTCGCATCT
>CAIVEA010000100.1 GCA_903904765.1 uncultured Chloroflexota bacterium | reverse complement strand
GCGGCGGTATCGGTGGTGTCCAGCGTGGTGGCGATGCTCATGCGGGTCACGGCTTCCTGTAACCGCTGCTCCAACCCCGTCCAGTCCGCCAACCATGCGTTCACATTGTCAGCGGTCAGGGGACGATTCTGAAGATCGGTGTAATACGGCTGGATTTGCGCCCATGACCAGTCCGCAAACTCTTGTGCGGTAGCAGGCAGTTGGTTCCACATAGAAAATCCTTTTCCGGTCTAGTCCCTAAAACACCTTTATAATCATAGCGTAGGATGCGATTTGAGACGCGCAGCATGGTCTGTGTGGGTGTATGCCCCCCTTTCATCAAGTGCTTTATTTCCACTTTCGGAATATTATTGAGAGTGTTTGAGATTACAAAGCGAGTGGGTTATGAGCGTGCAACCAGAATTTGTGAAGCATTTTGAAAAGTATATGGCGGATGCCCGACAATCATTTGGGCAAGATCAGGCTGAACGCGCAAAACAATCTATTTTTCTCGGCTTCCTGCAAAGTGCGTTTGGGATTTCGACCAGCGATATTCCCCTAGAGACACCCACTCCAATTGTGCGAACCCAAGTGACCAAGAAAGGCTATATTGATGCCTTGTTCGGGGACGTGATATTTGAGTTCAAGAAAGATTTAACCGTTACCCGTGACCTTCCCAAATGGCGCGAACAACTTCGGGAATATCTCGTTTCCAGAAGAAACTCTATGAAACAAGAATGTGTGGGTATTCTGACGGATACCCTGCGCTTTGAGGTGCATTATTTAGACGGCGATGAACTCGTCCCCATTAAGGATTTTGCTCTGGATGAAAGCGACCCCGAAGCCGCTTTTATCCATCTGGATACCTATCTTTTCAGCCAGAAACAGATTGTCCCTACTGCCCGCGATATTGTGGCACGCTTCGGCTCTGACAGCCCGACCTTCAAAGCCCTCAACAAGCAACTAATCCGGCTTTACGAACAGGCGAAAGAAGCCCGTCATCTGGATGTCTGGCGTGAACAATGGAACAAACTCCTCAGCAAGGTTTATGGAGCGCCCATCGGGGATGATGTCCTCTTTTTGCGGCACACCTATCTGTCGCAATTTGCAAAACTGCTGGCGTATGCGGCTTTGGAGAATGAAGCGCCCACCGAACAAAGTACGGTTGAACAGATTTTGACGGGCGCTGCCTTCACCCGTTTCGGCGTGAAAAACATCGGTGAGCATGATTTCTATTCGTGGGTGCTGGAAGAAAAAACAAAATCTGAGGTGGTGGCCTTATTTCGCAGTCTATCTTTGGGGCTGGTTGTTTATGACCTGTCACATATTGATCAGGATTTGCTCAAAGAATTGTACGAAAGCCTTGTTGAGCAACAAACACGGCATGGATTGGGCGAATACTACACGCCGGATTGGTTGGCGGAACTCACGCTGGATGATATAGGGTATACCCATCCGCAAAGCCTGCTCGACCCCACCTGCGGTTCTGGCACATTTCTGTTCAGCGCCATCAAACGGCTGGAAAAACAGGGTTTTACAGGCTGGCCGCTGGTGGAATTTGCGTCTGACCACATCATGGGGATGGATGTTCATCCGCTGGCGGTCAGCACAGCGCGGTTGAACTACCTGCTGGCGCTTGCGCCGCACATGCGAATCCGCCATCCTTCCGGTAAAACTATCGAGTTGAATCTGCCGATCTATATGGCAGACGCGCTGCTGCCACCGATGGAGCGCGAAGGAGAAAATGCGCTCGTTGTGCCTGTGGACGATCGCCACAGCGAAGTATTCCGAATCCCGTATGTCGTCACCATGTCCGCCAGCGCCCTATCCGATGTCATTCACAATATGGAACGCTTTGCGGCTTCTCAGCGAAAGGATAACACCTTACCCCAAGGGGTGATTGAAGGATTCACCCGCATCGTGAAAGAGAAATTTGAAGGCATTCCCAACGGGGCGGTGTTGAACTGGATTGATAACCTGAAATTGCTCGCACGGCTCATCCGTGAAGATCGGAACGGAATCTGGGCTTACATTTTGAACAACCAAGCCCGTCCGCTGATTATGGCACAGCGGCGCTTTGATGTGGTGGCAGGGAATCCGCCGTGGCTGTCCTACCGCTACATTCAGAGCGAGGATTATCAGTCACAG
>CAIVEA010000099.1 GCA_903904765.1 uncultured Chloroflexota bacterium | reverse complement strand
TCAACCCTGCCACTGTCAAAACAACCATCGCTAAAATCGCAACCGCTCGCCCGATCACCACTATCCGCCGCTGTCGCATCTTGACCTCGCTTCTGTTGTATCGCCACGCCAAACACAAGTAGCACCCTGCGCTGTTGGGTGCTTCTCATCTCATTGTCCGGTGAATTTTTTGGAATATCTACCGAAAAGTTTGGAAAAGTTCTGTTGTTCCGGGAATTTTTGAGGGAGAAACTGCACTCTCAATCCCTTTCCATAAGCGCGGGGCAGGATGTAACAGGAGGTGATGATGCCGCAATTTCGGGTGCTGGTGGATGCCGACAGCAACGGAAGTTTTGAGCGCGATCTGACGGCGGATGTGCTGGGGGTGCTATGGGAACTGGGCATGGCGGCGGCGAGCGATGGGGTGGCCGCACCGTCTAGCGGGCGCGTGCGGCTGCGCGGGGCGGATCGCGCTTATTCGCCGGAGGCCGCCGCGCAACCGCTGCTGCCGGGGATGCCGGTGCATATTCAGAGCGTGGATGAGGCCAGCGTGACGCGCACCCATTTCACGGGGTATGTGGAACGGGTCGAACCCGCAGCGGGGGCGCTGGGCGCGGGCGAGGCGCTGCTGATCCTGTGCGGGCGGGAGCGCGAACTGGGCGAAGCGCGGGTGTGTCTGCCACCGCAGACGGGCAAGCGGGCCGATCAACTGGTGCTGGCAGTGCTGGAGGCGGCGCGGCTGCATGACCCGCTGATCGGGGATCGGTTGCAAATCGGCATCCCCGGTCATGCCGAAGTGGGGAGCGCCAAGCTGGGCGGGACACCGTTCAGCGCGAGTTTGCAAACCGGGCGCTCGACGTTCGATTATGCGGCGGAACCGGAACTGGACGGGCTGACCGCCGCCGATGCGCTGGCGGAAATCCTGACCGCCGAGCGCGGACGCTTCTATACCCGCCGCGATGGGACGTTTGTGTTCCTCAACCGCCACTACGGGCTAACAGATGCGCCGCCGGATGCCGCGTTCGATGATGATATGGACGGGCTGGAGTACGAGTACGGCGGGGAGATGGTGAACGCGGTGCGGGTGCAGATCACCCCGCGCAGCACGGGGGCAGCGGGCAGCCTGCTGTGGCAGACGGCGGCGCTGCGGGTCGACTCCGGTCAGGGGCGGACGGTGCTGGCACGATTCCACGATTCGCAGGGGCAGCCGTGTGGGGCGGCGGCGGTGAGCGTGCCGCTGGCGGGGGTGGACTGGAGCGCGAACAGCCGCGCCGATGGCACGGGTGCGGATGTGACGGCGCGGGTGCGCGTCCGGCTGATGGAGTGGAGTACGAACGCGGCACGGCTGGAAGTGCTGTACTACGGGGCAGGCACGGCATGGGTGACGATCAACCTGCGCGGGACTCCGCTGCTGCGGGATGCACCGATGACGGTGGATTGCCGCGATACGGCGAGCGTGACGCGCTACGGGTTGCACAGCCGCGAGTGGCGTTCGGCGGCCTTCACCCGCGCCGAGGAAGCGGAGGATATGGCGCGGTGGCTGATCGCGCAACGCAAAGCGCCACGCGGACGGGTGCGGGTGTTGCATCTGAACGGGGCGCAGCACAGCGCGGCGATGCTGGCGCGGACGCTGTTTGACCGCGTGAGCATCCACGAGACACAGACCGGACACAGCGGGGTGTACCACATCGTCGGGGAGGCGCATGAGGTGGATCGGGGCGGGTATCGCCACCGGGTGCGCTGGCTGCTGGAGGGCGCGGATGAGGGGTTTTTCCTGATTGGCATCCACCGCCCGGACGGGACGCGGGCGCTGGCGGGGTGAAGCGAAGAACCTCACCCCCGTCCCCTCTCCAAAACGCGGAGTACCGCTTTGGAGAGGGGTGAAAGACGCCCCTGTTGGTCTTACTCCCCTTCGCCCTGAGAGCGTTTCTGGAAAGCGGGAGAACCGCCCCTGATTTGAGGGGGTTTCCAGAAACCCTCT
>CAIVEA010000098.1 GCA_903904765.1 uncultured Chloroflexota bacterium | reverse complement strand
TGACGGGTACGCAATTGTTTCAACGTCAGACCGGAGAACCTGATTTCAGCCTAGAGGTGAACGGGCAGCCTGTCACCCCGTGTGCGGGTGAAGTTCGATTGCTGAGCGCCGACCAGACCACCGATGCGCGTGGTTCGTTGCTGGTTGTGCAGATCGAGCATCCGGCGACAGTACTTCACATTCAAGTGCATTACCACCTCGACCATACCTATCCAGTCATGCGGAAATGGCTCACATTGACTTCGCACGGCGATCAACCCGTCACCCTGCGCCATCTGTGTTTTGAACGACTGGAGATGCAGTTGGGTGCGACCCGTGATATGCGGCTGTTCGCGCATTACGGTTCGCAACCCCGCGAACTGCTGTATACAGGCCGCGTGGATGATCCGCTGTTGCGGTTGACGAATGTCCGCACGGGTGAGGTTGCACTGGCTTTGAATGAGGCTCCCGGACATCTGAAGCGTACAGAACACGGTGCATGGTTCTGGGATGGCGAAGTGCGCTGGATGTTTGATACCGATCTTTTCCCGTTTGAACGGCAACTTCAGCCGGGGGAAAGATTCGTCACGCCGGCGGCGCTGCTGATTCTGGGCGTAGAAGGTCGGGCGGCTTCCGACCCGCGCTGGATTGTGCCTGCCTATACGGCTGAGGTTCTGCGCCGGAAACGTGCTGCGCCTCCCTGGATTTACAACACATGGGATCCGTTCGGGATTGGCATTGACGCGGCGGCTGTGAACGGGCTGATTCCGGTGGCGGCGCGGATGGGCTTTGATGTGTTCTCGATTGATGATGGGTGGCAGGCTGAATATGGCGCAAACCGCGTCAGCCCGGAACACTTTCCGCAGGGACTCGATCCTATTCTGGAAGCGGTTGAAAGCGCTGGAATGCGCTTGGGATTGTGGGCATCACTGGCGGCGATTGATCCAGCGGGCAGCGAATATCGCCAGCACCCGGAATGGCGCTGTTTAGACCGTGCGGGGCAACCCAAATTCACGCGGACGGCGGCAGGGATGATGGCGGTGATGTGCCTCGGCAGCGGGTTCTGGGAGTCGGCGGCAGCGCGTTTAATCGAACTGGTGGAAGGCTATCGGTTGGCCTATCTGAAGCTCGACCTGACGACAGTTTTTAATGCCTATGGTGAAGCGCCGGGGTGTGCTGCCGATGGACATCTGCACGGCTCTACAACCGAGTCAGTGGTGCGGATTTACGAAGGCATACGCGCCGTCACGCAGGCGCTATACGCCCGCTGCCCGCAGGTGTGGGTTGACCTGACGTTTGAACTGTGGGGGCAAAAGCACACGATTGATTACGGTTTGCTGGCGGCGGCTGATCTCGACTGGTTGAGTAACGTGGGGGATACCCATGATGAGGCGGCTGGCCCGCTGGCGGCGCGTTTGCTACTCTATCAGCGGGCGCTGGCGATGCCGGTGGAGAGTATGTTGATCGGCAATCTGCGTGCGACCAGCGGCGATTGGCTGGAGCACGTGGCTACGGCGGCGGGTTCTGCGCCGGTTCTGCTAGGCGATTTGCGGGCGCTTTCGCCCGAACAACAGGATCAGTATGGAGCGTGGATTCGGGCTTTCAAGACCCTGCGCCGGACGGTTGCACTGGATCAGAGTTTCTTCCCGCTGGGGGCGTGGGCTGCGCCGAACGCTCTGGAATGGGACGGTTATGCCCGTTTGAGCCGTGATGGGGAAGGGCTGATCGTGCTTTTTCGGAACGATGCACCCGTGCCGGATGCGTTTGTCCGCTTGCCTGTTGAGGGTGAGGCCACATACTATCTGGAGACGTTCCCGGATGGCGTACTCAAGCGTGAGGTGCAGGCGGCGGAACTTAGGGACGGCCTGCGGTTGTCTCTGGGGAGCGAACGGGTGCAGGCGTATCGGTTGCGACGGTAGTGTTTTACAACACACCTGCCCCTCCATGCGAGGGGCAGATTCACAGGTCTTTATGAACTATCCCAATGTGAGGAACTTCTCGATTAAGCCGCGCTTGGGCTTGTCGTCACTATCCACCAGCCCGTAGCCGTTATCCATGCCGTCCGCCCATGCGTACCAGATGGCGGCAGCCACCTGACCGGGGAACTGGTTCTTGATGATGTTCATGAATCCGGTGGCGTAGACGTTCACATCGTTCACGATGCTCATGTCCCCCTGCCGATCCAGCACGCCCCACTCACTGAACCAGACCGGTTTACCGGGCAATACCGCTGCGTAACGCTGAATTTCTTCTTCCAGTGCACCGAACGGGCTGAACTTGTTGGTTGCAACGCCGCGCCCGTAGGGGTGGGACGCGATTCCGTCGGGGCGCACATCGGCGGGCATGTTCGCCAGTGTGGTACGGGCATACGCGCCGCCCGAACCGGGGCCGCCCACATGCCCGCCCGTGATGATCGGTGTGGTTTTATCCACCGTGCGGATGGCGCGGATGGTCTGCGTGAGCATGTTGGCATAGTCCTTCGCGCCGATGGGGACGGCAGCGCGGGCGATGGAGGGTGGCGTATCCTGCTCGTTCCAGATTTGATAGCAATGTGCCAGCCCTGCGCTCTGGAGCAGCGTCACTGCCCGCCGCGCAAAATCAGCATATTTGGGGATGAGATCGTTCCAGCGTCCGGTATCCATCGCCTGCCAGTTATAACCTGCACCCTCACCGTAAAGCTGGTGCGTAAACACCACCATCACCTTGATGCCAGCGCGGACATACGGTTCGAGGAAGGGCTTCAGGCGGCGGAATGTGCCGTCCACATCCGTATTGCCGTAGGTGCCGTTCTCCGGGTTGTACGAAACGTTGAATTTAACGCGAATCCAGCCGATTCCGGTCATGCGTTCGGGGGTGGGGTGTCCCAAGCGGTTGTGCAGGTCGAGGTTCATGCCGAGGATGCTGCCGCTGGGCAGATGCCCGTCATAGACCATCAAAAATTCGCCCGCGCAGTATCCGGTCAGGCCATTCAGGGTGCGGATGTTCACCCATGTATCTTTTACGCCCAGCTTGGCTTTGGCATCACTGACCGGTTCGACGACTTCCAGAATCGAGCCGGGGCTGGCCTGACCGATCACCTTACCGTCTTTCGGCGTTTCGCGGATGCGGAGGCCGGTTTGCGAGGGGGTGAGATAGACTTTTTCGCCCGTTGCCGGTTTGGTGTTGTCCGGGATGGGCTTGACAACGGGGGCAGGCAGCATCGGGGCGGGGTCAAGCGGCTGAAGCACCGCCAACTGGATACTATCCGGCCCTGCCGATTCAGCGATGACTGCGCCGGCACTCACGCTCTGTCCGACCTGCACTTTCACGGCACGCAGGTTGCTATAGGCCAGCACCATGTTATCACTTCGGATTTCGACCACGCTGCTGCTGACGAGAATCACCTTGCCATCTGCCGCCGCTTTTACGCTTGCCCCAGCGGGCGCGGCGATGCTCACGCTGCCGCTGGTGGCGCTAAAAGGTGTTGTGACTTGTCCCGCATCGGTAGGCCACTGGAGCTTGACGTTCGATCCACCCATTCTCCACATCCTCTCTGTAAAGTCGTTAGATGTCTTGAAACGCACTTTGTTATCAGTATATTCAGAACTGCTGTCAGCGGTATTCGGCATTGTGGGGCGGTAAGCTCACAGCCCTTACCCCTCTGATTAGCCGATAGAACGCCTACGGCGCACAAGTGTAAATTCTCTCGGCTAATCACCCTCTCCCAATCGCTGAATACAGCTAGGCGAGGGGAGACAAGCGGTGTGACCTGTGCCTGCTTGCCTGACTCCCTTCGCCATGAGGGAGAAGGGGTGGGGATGAGGGTTGGCATTAAAATGCATTTCGGCTTTGTGGGGCGGCATGGGCTATCGTATAATGGAACGTGTGCGCCAGACGAGGATTGTCCACAAGGACAAGGCTGCGAGGACACCCCAAATATGACCGAAAGCGACAGCCTGATCGGTAAAACCATCAACGGCTATGAAATGCTGGATGTGGTGGGCAGGGGCGGCATGGCTGCCGTGTACCGCGCACAGCAGGTTTCGATGAATCGTGTCGTGGCTGTGAAGGTGCTGCCAGAAAAATACGTCAACGATGATACCTATCTCCAGCGGTTTGAACAGGAAGTGGCGATTGTCGCCAAACTGGAACACCGCAACATCGTCCCCGTCCACGATTACGGTGAATACAATGGCCGCCCGTATATCGTAATGCGCTACATGGCGGGCGGTTCGGTGGATGACCTGCTGGATAACGGCGCGCTGGACATCGAAACCATCGTCAACATCATCGAGCAAATTGCTCCCGCGCTGGATTACGCGCATACGAAGAACGTGCTGCACCGCGACCTGAAGCCGAGCAACGTGTTGATGGATGATGGCGGTGGCGCGTATCTGACGGATTTCGGCATCGCCCGCGTGCTGGGTGAGCAGGGCAACAAGAGCATTACCACGCAGGGTGTGGTCGGCACGCCTAGCTATATGAGTCCTGAACAGGCACAAGGGCTGGCGCTGGATGGTCGCAGCGACCTGTACGCGCTGGGTGTGATGCTGTTTGAATTGAGTACAGGCCGCCGCCCGTTTGAGGCCGATACACCGTATGGTGTGGCGGTCATGCAGGTGACGGCTTCGCCGCCGTCGCCGCGTACATTCAATGCGGCGCTGTCGCTGGCGGTGGAAGAAGTCATCCTCCGCAGTTTGCGTAAAAAGCCGGATGACCGTTATCCGACGGCGACCAAGCTGGCGGACGCGCTGAAGATGGCCGCCAATAAGCCCGTGCTTTCGATGCACGATACGCAGCCCGGTTTCAAACGGCAGTTCCCGCAGCAATCTCTCGTACAGCCCGCGCCCGCTGCCGCGCCGGTCTATAGCGCCCCGGCTTATGCGCCGCCCACACCGTCTCCCGCGCCGACTGGCTATGCGCCCGTGTACCCGCGCCGCAAGCGCCGTTCGGGTGGCAATGTGTGGATGAGTGCCGCGCTCGGCGGGTTGCTCGGTTGCGGTGTGCTGGCTGTAATCGTGATTACTGCGATCATTATTTTGACCAGTTTGAACGGGCGCACCGAACTAGATGTCTCCCCCACGCCTTCCGCTATCGGTACGGTGGATAATACGACCAGCCTTGCGCTGCCCACGCTGGACGCGACCAGCCAGACGGGGCGCGAAACCTTGATTCCGCAGCAGGTGGAAGTGACCCCCGGCGCAGCAATTGCGCCTGTGGGAGAACGCCCCACCCCCACCGTGAGCGCCGCCCGCCCGCCTGCGGATGGGCTGGTGTAGCCGGAAACCGCGCATGTCCTCCGCAACCCTCGCTGAACAGGTGGCCTCGCTCATTCGTGACCGGATTCGCGGCGGCCTGTATGTGAGTGGGGATCGGTTGGTCGAACTCACGCTGTCCCATCATCTCGCCGTCAGCCAGAACACCGTGCGCGATGCTTTACGCCTGCTGGAAGGGCAGGGATGGGTGGTCAAACATGCGCGGCACGGTGTCTATGTGCGCGAGTTCAGGCGGGCGGAGGCCGAGGAGTTGTACGCGCTGTGGTCTGCCGTCGAGGGATTGGCGCTGCAATGGATGTTGGCGGGCGCGAAGCAGCGCGACTTAGCCTCCCTGCGGCGCAGCATTCAGCAGGCGCATTTACACTCCATGACGGGCGATTTGCAGGGCGCGGAGATCGCTATTTTTGAGTTTCATGCGCGAATTGCGGAATTGAGCGAACGCCCACAAACGACTGAACTGCTGGCAAGCCTGCGTAACCGCGTGAATCTGCTGGAAATCACGCGCCAGATGCGCTCCCCGCGCACACAACGCGCACAGGAAACGCGCCTGCTGCTGTACGAAAAACTGGTGACGCTGATCGAGAAGGGTGACGGCGAGAATGCCGCCGCGCTGCTGGCCTACCTGATCCGCGATAATCTGACCACGTTGCTGCCGCTGCTGAACGAATAACCCTCATCCCCTTCCCTTCTCCCTCATGGCGAAGGGCGAAAGATGCATCCCTGATCCCCAAAAATCTACCGCTGAAAAGGGAAAGAGGTGAGGGTTTCACACCTTGCACACGCCATCCTCGCACACGGGCACGCCGAACCAGCGGTTGATGCGGTAGCGGTGGCGGGCGATGAAGCGATAGACCCGTTCGCCCAGCCATGCCATTCCCGGCAGGCGCAGCGCCAACCACACCGGATAGCCCAACGGGAGTTCTTTCAGGGCGCGGCGCGTGGCGGTGAACCCACCGTACAATCCATCCGGCGCGAGGACGTGCATCTGCCCCATCGCTGTCGGGTAATCCAGCGTCGGGACGAGGCGTTGTACGTCGTCCCAGCGGTGCAGATCGAGAAACGTCACCCGCCGCCGCCAGTCAAGCGCCTCGATCAGCCGTTTGCTCTGGCGGCAGATCACGCACTGACCATCATAAATTGCTGTGACCATCTTGTGTCGCGCCATTTCTCTTTCATATTCACACAATCTTACAACTTTTGGAGTAGCATATCGTATTATGATGATAAGTGGGATTTGAAAAATTACACTTCGAGGTAAGAGAATGTCTCAACCACCCAATTCGTTGCCGGAAGGTCGTCCGGTTTCTTCGATCACCCCAGTTTCGCATGATGACGTTAATCATACACCAACATCCCCCAAGCAAGGGCTTTCGGGTTGCGCGTGGGGTGTGATCGGCATGCTTGGTTGTTCGTTGATGATCTTCATCCCCCTTGTGCTGGCAGTGCTGCTGGGACTCACTTCGATCAACGGTATCTTCGGTGGCATCCAGAGCATTTTTTCACAGCGCATCACCGCCAGCGTCATGAGCAGTCAGACGATTGTGCGCGAAATCCTGCCGAAGGCCGAACTGGTGACAGCCAGCGCACAACTGGCGAAATCCGGTATTTTGATCGGTGTGCAGCAAGGTGCGGCGAACGCTTGCGGCTATTCTGCCGATCATGTGGCGACAGGTACGATAGAAGCCGGCGTGAATCTGGCGGACTTAAATGAGCAGAGCGTGGTCTATGATGCGCTTACAGATACCTACACCGTCACCGTTCCCGCGCCGCGCTTGACCAGTTGCCACATTGACCAGATTCAACAGTACAACGTCACCTTCACAGCCTGTTCGCAGGATGTAATCGGGGCGCAGGCGCTGGCAAGCTATATCGCCATCACCGAATTCCGGGATGATGCCATCGAGGGCGGTCTGCTCAAACGTGCTGAGCGTGAAGCGCGGTTGGCGCTGCGCGATTTGATGACGCAATTCACTACCAGCAAGGTTGTGATTGAGTTCGCCCCGCCCGATAACGTGTATCCGATTTCCTGCCAACCGGAAGTTCCGGCTTCGTGGTCGTTCGATGCGACTGCCAATGCGTGGGTGAAGAAATAAGAGTACATTCGGAAATACGGGCAATCACATCATCCCCCGTCCCCTTCGCCTTGAGGGAGAAGGGGACGGGGGATGA
>CAIVEA010000097.1 GCA_903904765.1 uncultured Chloroflexota bacterium | reverse complement strand
TTCACCGAACACCGCGACACTCTCAACTACCTGCTTGACCGCCTGACCACCCTGATCGGACGCGCCGAGTCCATCGTGACCATTCACGGCGGCATCCACCGCGACCAGCGCCGCGAGATCGAAGATCGCTTCCGCAACGACCCGGATGTGCTTATCCTGCTGGCCACCGACGCGGCGGGCGAAGGCATCAACCTTCAGCGGGCGCACCTGATGGTCAACTACGATCTGCCGTGGAACCCCAACCGCCTCGAACAGCGATTTGGGCGCATCCACCGTATCGGACAGACCGAAGTCTGCCATCTGTGGAATCTAGTGGCCGGCGAAACCCGTGAGGGCGCGGTCTATCAACGGCTGCTCAAGAAGCTGGAATCCGCCCGCCATGCGCTGGATGGACAGGTGTTCGATGTGCTGGGCAAGCTGTTTCAGGAAACGCCCCTCCGCAAGCTGCTGGTGGAAGCGGTGCGCTACGGCGATGACCCGGCCATTCGCGCCCGGTTGGAACAGGCGGTGGACAACGCCACCGACCGCGAACGGGTACGCGACCTGCTCGAAAACCAGTCGCTGGTGACGGCCAACATGGATGTGAGCGATATTCTGCGGATTCGCGCCGATATGGAACGGGCGGCAGCGCGGCGCTTGCAGCCCTTCTACATCAAAGCCTTCTTCCTGCAAGCCTTTGAGCATCTGGGCGGGACGCTGTATGAGCGCGAACGCGGACGCTATGCCATCCACAACGTCCCTGCCAGCCTCCGCACCTATGCCCGTGAACACGGGATGGGGCCGATCTCGATCAAGTACGAGCGCATCTGCTTCGAGAAAGCCCTCATCCACCTCTCCGACGGCGCGACGACCGGCGCACCCGCCGCCACCTTCGTTTGCCCCGGCCACCCGCTGCTGGATGCCCTGATCGCCCTGATGCTGGAACGCGAACGGGCATTGCTTCAGCGCGGCGGCATTCTGGTGGATGAGACCGACCCCGGAACGGAACCGCGCATCCTGTTCTATCTGGAACAGGCCATCCGGGATGCCACCCCGTTTCGCAGCGGCGAACACCCCACCATCTCCAGCGAAGTCCATTTCGTGGAGATGAATCGCGCCGGACAGCCCCGCGAGGCGGGTGGTGCGCCCTATCTGGATTACCGTCCGGCCAGCGCGGATGAGATCGCGCAGATCGGGGCGCAGGTGCTGGCTCCCTTCAAAGGCAACGGGGCGCTTGAAGAACGCGCCAAGAATTATGCCGTCGAACACCTCGCCCCGCGCCATCTGGAAGCGGTGAAAGAACGCCGCTTGCAACTCCTCAACAAGACCGAAGCGGCGGTGCAGGAACGGCTGACCAAAGAGATTAACTACTGGGATTTACGCGCCTCCGAACTGCGCTCTCAGGAAAAGACCGGCAAGACCAATGCCAAGCTGAACAGCCAGCGGGCGCAGGAACGGGCGGAACGGCTGGCCGAACGCTTGACGCAGCGCAAGGCGCAGATCGAACAGGAACGGCTCATCAGCGCCGCCCCGCCGGTGGTCGTGGGAGGTGCGCTCATCATCCCCATCGGGCTGCTGCTGGGCAAGCAGATACCGCCCGACATCCTTGACCGCCGCATCACCGAGCAGATCGCCATGCGAGCGGTGCTGGAAACCGAGATCGCGCTCGGCCATTACCCGCGTGATGTGAGCGCCCAGAACCTCGGCTATGACATCGAGAGCCGCGACGGACGCACAGGACAGATGCGCTTCATCGAGGTTAAAGGGCGGCGCGTCGGGGCAGATACGGTGACGATCACCCGCAACGAGATATTGACCGCGCTGAATATGCCGGATCGCTTCATCCTCGCGCTGGTGGAGATCGAAAACACACGCTCACATCCCCCACGCTACATCCGGCAGCCCTTCAGCAAAGAGCCAGATTTCGGCGTGACCAGCGTGAACTATAATAAGGTTGACTTGCTGGCGATAAGTGAGGAGCCAAGCTGATGACAACCATTGCAGACATGACCTTGGAGGACTTGAAAGAGTTCGTTGAAAAAACGCTTGACGAACGGCTCACCCGCATTCTGGGTACATTCGAGATCCCTGATGAAGCCGATGAAGATAACGGTCTGACGTGGGATGAGATACGGGCAGTGGTGGAACAGCATCGTTGGACACCCCCACCGGGCGCAAAATCGTCATTGGCACTGCTACGCGAAGATCGGGAGAATTGATGGCAAACTACATCCTTGATGCCAGTGTGGTGATTGAGTATCTCATCACCGGGCCATATACCCCTCATGTGCAGGCTTTTTTCAACCAGATAACGAATGCTGATCGCTTGATCGTACCCGAATTTTGCCTGCTGGAATGCACGAACGTGATCTGGAAACAGGTACGTTTTAGCAGCATGTCGCGTGGAGAGGCAGAAGAACTGCTGCGAGTGCTGCGCACCCTGAAACTACGTCGCGCACCCATGAAAACGTTGCTGGATCGCGCCTTAGACATCGCCTTGAACAACACGCTTGCCGTATATGACTCTGGGTACGTTGCACTGGCGCTGCACTATGGCTATCCACTCATCAGCATTGACCAGCCACAAATTCGGGCAGCGACAGCCGAAGGTGTGGTCTTGATACCGATCACGACATATCAACTGTAGAGCCAAGCTGATGACCGAGCCGACGGTTGAAACCATCGTGAGATTGGCAGAGCAGTTAAGCGAAGAAGAACAGGCGGAATTGGTGCAGCGGCTTAAAACACTGCACGGCTCACGCCAGCGTCCTTCGCAAACGTTGCGCGTATTTCATGCTGACGCTTGGCCGCAGGGAATGAGGCTGCGGCGCGAGGATGAATACGACGATGACGAACGCTAGACACATTTTTAGAGCGACGAATTTGGATCGCTATCAGGCTTATATTCGTGTGATACCGCTGCTTGAGGATACACCATGACCACCCGCAAGAAACTCATCGAAGTCGCGCTGCCGTTGGAAGCCATCAATGAAGCCTCTGCCCGCGAAAAGTCCATCCGGCACGGCCACCCCTCCACGCTGCACCTGTGGTGGGCGCGCCGCCCACTGGCAGCCGCCCGCGCCGTGATCTTCTCGTCACTGGTGGATGACCCGGACAGCCCGGATGCGCTGCCCGCTTTCGTGGAAGCCTGCAAGCGGCTGCCTATCGGCGCGAATGTGAAAGCCAACGGCGACACACCCCGCATGCGCCTGTTCGACTTCATCGAGCAGTTGGTGACATGGGAAGCGACCACCGATGAAGCCATCCTGAATACCGCCCGCGAACTCATCCAGATCGCCACCGAAGGCAATCCTCCACCCCTGCTCGATCCCTTTGCCGGCGGTGGCAGCATCCCGCTGGAAGCGCAGCGCTTGGGGCTGGAAGCCCACGCCAGCGACCTGAACCCGGTGGCGGTGATGATTAACAAGGCGCAGATCGAGATTCCCCCGCGCTTCGCCAACCAACCACCGGTGAAC
>CAIVEA010000096.1 GCA_903904765.1 uncultured Chloroflexota bacterium | reverse complement strand
TACGCCATCCTCGGCGGCGAATGGTCGCCCTTCTGGCATGATGCGATTGACCTGATGGGCATGGATACCCTCATGCTCTGTATGTACGATTCGCCCGCCCTCGTAGACACGCTGTTTGAACGTCTACTGGACTACTACGCCGCCGTCAGCCAGCGCATTTTCGATGCCGCCGCCGACATGATAGACATCTTTTTTATCGGCAACGATTTTGGTTCGCAAACTGGCCCGCTGCTGGGCGAAGCGTTGTTCCGGCGCTTTCTCGTCCCCCATCTCAAGCGCCTGATAGATCTGGGTCACGATTATCGCCTCAAAGTCCTGCTGCACTGCTGTGGCGGATTTGCCCCCCTCATCCCCGCGCTGATCGAAGCCGGAATTGACGGGCTTCAGGCGCTACAGCCCAATTGCCGGGGCATGGAACCTGCCGGCCTCAAAGCCGCGTTCGGCAGTCGCTTGGTGCTGATGGGGGCGATCAATACGCAGTTGTTGATTGACGGCACGCCGCAGGCTGCCGCCGCCGAAACACGCCGCATTCTGGAGATTATGAAACCGGGCAGCGGCTACGTGGCCTGTCCCAGCCACGACTATGTGCTAGGCGAAACGCCCGTCGAGAATATACTCGCGCTTTACGAAACCGTGCTAGAACACGGTTGGTATTCGTCCTGATTGCTACAGCGGCACAGCCTGTATCAGGCTGTCGTCTGCCCTTTGCTCAATACGGTGCTGCGGGGGCACGATGAGGAACTCGTCCTCTGACCACTCGCCATTAATGAGCATCTGCAATAGGCGGCGATCCCCCTCACGCCGTTCAAAGCGCCAACCGCGTCGTTCGGCCTGTTCACGGGCGATCTGTTCGTATTGTGCGCCCTGCGGCATTCCAGTATCAATATAGACCGCCCGGTTGTAGTGCTTGCCCCACTCGCCCATCACCTCCATCAGGTAGTCAGCGTTCTCCTGCCCGTATTTCGCCACATACTGCTGATACACCGCTTCGCTGACCTGAATGCTGGCAGCGCCCAACGCCACGCTCGAATCGGGATTGCGTTCCAGATAATCCTGACTGTACCAGTACGTGCCGGGGTCGGCATCGAACTCCTCGCGGTAACGTTGGCGCGAACCTAGATACAGCGTGATGCAGTCGTGTGCGCGGGGGATGACCAGCGGTATCGAATGTGATTGCAGGCCGACGGTAGCCAGCCCACATGTCCCGTAGGCCAGCAGAATCGCATCGCACCAGCCCGCCGGAATCGCGTTGATCTCCGCCTGTAGCCGCGCCCGCAGATTCTTGGGGACGTTATGCAACCCCTGATCGAACAAGCGCACGCTGATGATCGGCTGTGCATCTGCCGCCGCCGCATACACGCTGCGTGCCAGCGCCGAACAGGTAAGAGCCGCGTAATGTGCCATCGCCGCCCCTAGCCCTTCAGCACACTGGCTATTGCTGCGATATGGTCGGGTGTGCTGCCGCAGCAGGAGCCGATAATCCGCGCTCCCAATTTCTGGACGCGCAACGCATATTCCGCCATCACATCCGGCGTGGCCTCATAAACGGGCGTATCCCCTTCCATGCGCGGCATACCTGCATTGGCTTTCGCCACCAGCACCGACTCTGGTTGCGTCTGGTGCATCTTCTCGATCACCGCTTCCAGTTCATCCGGCCCGTTGCCGCAGTTCGCGCCCAGCGCCAGCACCCCGTATTCGCTCAGCGTTTTGATGGCCTGTTCCGGTTTTACGCCCATCATTGTCCGCCCGTGCGTGTCGAAGGTCATGGTCGTCACCAGCGGTAGTTGCGACGCACGTTGCCGGCAACCTTCCACCGCTGCATGAACCTCCTGTAGATCGGACATGGTTTCCACCCACAGCACGTCCGCGCCGCCTTCCGCCAGCGCCGCCGCCTGTTCCGCGAATATCTGCACCGCGTCCTCAAATTCCAGATCGCCAAACGGGGTCAACATCTGCCCCGAAGGGCCTATCGAACCGGCCACCACCACCGGATGCGCCGCCTGTTCCGCTTCCATCCCCGCCAGTTGCGCCCCGGCGCGGTTGAACTCCGCCACCTGACCGCCCAACCCGTGAATATCCAATCGTGCGCGGTTGCCCCCGAAGGTATTGGTCAACACGATCTGTGCGCCCGCCTGAATGTAGCCGCGATGCACCGAACGTACTGCATCCGGGCGCTCCACATTCCACAGTTCCGGCGCATTGCCCCGCTGCAACCCCAGCGCGAACAACATCGTTCCCATCCCTCCATCTGCCACGATGATTGGATGGGATTCCAGCAGTTGACTTAATGAGGTACGCATCATGTTCTCGCTTTAATATCTAGTTGTTCATCCAAAATGGTCGGCCTGAAACTGCTCGAAGTGAGGGAATGAATCGCTGGCATGGGGGAAGGTCATCGCATCCACATAATACTCGTGGAAGCGCGGGTGAGCAGCTGTTTCCACATATTCGGCCCGCCGCGCCAGCCGTTCCGCCTCCTGCCGCTGCTCCCGATTCAGCAGTGCGATTCGAGCGCCATCTCCGGCGGCGTTCCCCACCGAAACCACGTGGCTCAGGTCACAATCGGGAATCAGGCCAATCGCCATCGCGAAGCGCGGGTCAATGTAACTGCCGAACGCCCCCGCCAGTTTGATGTAATCTACGCGATTCACACCCATGTGATCCATCAGTAGGCGAACCCCCGCGTACAGCGCCGACTTTGCCAGTTGAATGGCGCGAATATCCTGCTGCGTGACCACGATTTCGCTGCCTGTCGCGCTCTCGTCGGCGGTGGCGACCACAAATTCGCCGGACACGCCCGCTGCCCGCACCCGTGCATGGTTGGCATTCGGCGGCAGTCGTCCGGTGGCGGAGATCACGCCAGCGGAGAACAACTCCGCCACAATCTCGATGATGCCCGACCCGCAAATGCCCGTCGCCGCCAGCGTTTCCCCCGGCGGCAGCGCATCGCTCCAGCGCGAATCCCCGATCACCTGATAGCGCACCGCCCCCGTTTTCCGGTCAATGCGGAAGCGTTCAATCGCACCCGCCGCCGCCCGCTGCCCGTGCTTGATCTGAGCGCCCTCGAAGGCCGGCCCTGTCGGGCTGGAGGCCGCCAGAATGCGCTCCCCGGCGATCAGCAAAATCTCGGCATTCGTCCCCACATCAATAATCAGCGTCACCGCGTCCGCCGCCAGCAGCGGATACTCGGAGAGCAGCACCGCCACCGCGTCCGCGCCCACATACCCCGCGATACAAGGCAGCACATGAACCTGTGCCGAATGCGCGACACCTTTTAACCCCAGATCACGCGCTTTCAAATCCAGCGGTTCACCTGTCGCCAGCGCGAACGGTACATGCCCCAGTTCCACCGGATCAATGCCGAGCAGGAGATGGTGCATCACTGTATTGCCCACCAGCACGACATCGGTGATGTCCGCCGGAGCGATTTGTGCGTCCTGCGCGGCGGCCAGTGCCAGATCATGCAGCACCTTCACAATCGCATGGTGCATGCGGGCGACCCCGCCCACCTCGCTCACCCCATACGACACGCGGCTCATCACATCCTCGCCATAGCGCACCTGCGGGTTCATCTCTGCCCGTGTCGCCAACACTGCGCCGGTACGCAAATCGCACAGATGCGCCACCACCGTCGTCGTGCCCACATCCACCGCCAGCCCGTACAGGCGCTCGTCATAACCGGACGCGATACGAATCACCTGTTGATCGCGCCCGAGTGTAAGCGTGAGCTTCCACTGACCTTCGCGCAGCGTCCGCTGGAGGCTGTGCAACAGCGGCAGTTCGATGTTCAGCCCACTCAAACCGTGCTGCTCCTGAAGCGCCGCTTGCACACGCTCCCAATCCCCCGCCGATCCCAGCACAGGCGGCTGCACCTCCACATACACCAAGCGGACGGCAGGCGCTACCTCGATCAGCACCTCCCCTGCGGCTTTGCGGATGGCCTGCTTGCGGGCGAGGCTGGAATCGGGTATCTGCACCAGCACATCCCCGACCACCTGTGCCGCGCAAGCCATCCGCGTCTGGCGCACATCCAGACCATGTACAGCGGCGTAGGCTTGTTCGTCGGACTGCGGCGGGCTGAGATGATCGGCATCCGAGCGAATCCCGTGTTTGAGGAACTCACCCTGTTCAGGATGTACCAGACACTTACCGCAGGTTTGCCTGCCGCCGCAGATCGCCTCCAACTCCACCCCAAGCGAACGGGACGCTTCCAGCAGCGTCGTCCCATGTGCGATTTGCCCCTGCCGTCCAGAAGGCATCAAGATCAGGCGGTGTGCGGGTTCAGTCATCGTGCCTGCCATCCTGTGAATCGCCCTTATGCCAGACCGTACTGGTCGAGGCGAATCTTGTCCGCATCAACCTGATCTTTCATCTGCTCGATCAAGGCTTCTTCGGCCTCCGGTAGCACGTCCGCCTGTTTCGACAACCGATCCAGCCAGTTCACTTCCTGCGGCGACAGCGGACACAACCCCTCGTGGTGCGCTTTTCGCAGGCATTGTGCCGTTGCCAGCGCCGCCCGCCGCACTCGCCCATAGGCCGTCTCCTCCGCGATGATTTCCCGCGATAGATCAATCACCACATCGGGGCGCAGCACAAACGCCTGCGGGTCGTAGGCCGTATCGGAGGCCACGAACAGGTTACGCAGCATGAGCGCGGTATGCGGGCCAGCTTCGGTTGCCGCGTTCATCAGCCGCGCCGCGTAAGCCAGTTGTTCCAGCGAAACGGTTGGGGCAGCGCCGCCGAGCAACTTCACATTCTGCACCGACTCGTTGCTCCACAGATCGGCGGTGGCTTTGGCGATATTGCCGATGGGGGACGAGTGCGCCACAGCCGCCTCCGCCCCTTCCAGCGCAATCGGATACCCCGTGATGGCCTTGATGTACGGCCCTTCATAGGCACAGTCTTTGCCGGGGCCAACTGCGCCGCGCTCAAAAGCCACGAGGCTGCGTGCCACGCTCATCACGCGGATCAGCGCCGCCCACACACGCGGGATGTGCCGGATCTCCGCCAACACCATCGCGGTATTGGCGAAACCGCAGGCCGTATCGCCCGCCGGAACAGCGCCGTTCTTCAGCCCCACCCGCACGATCATGTCCCACAGGAAAGTCATATCGCGTGCGCCCAGCACCCCCAGCGCATAGGCCACCGTCGGCAGGTCAGCGTACAGGATCGCATCATCATGGATTTCTTTGCCGCCCGTCGACTCGATGGACAGCAAATCCGCGCCAGCCTGCGCGCACAGCTCGAAGCTGCGAACCATATCGTCCCACAGGTCGCCGCCCAGCATGCGGGGCGGGCGCTCAAACTCGCGGATGTCGTTGGGGGTGACGCGCAACGCGCTTTTCAGGCCGTCGCGCTGTGCGAACCGATCCAGACAGTCACGCAAAATCGCCGTGATCTCCGCGCCCCATTCTGGCGTGCGGGTCATTTCGGGCAACAGTTCAAATTCGACCACCAGCCCCGGTAGGTACAGATCAACCGCCCTAGCACAGGCGCTTTCGATGATCTGACGGTACTGTTCGCGGATTTCGGGCATCGTCTCGGCGCTGATAGACATCGGCGGGAGGGTGAAATTCAGTTCGGGATACACCAACCCGCCGCCGATCACCAACCCGTTCGGCAGAGTCAACGGGCGAGGGGAATGACCAAAGATCAAGTCATCCGGGTCTTTGACAGCCAGATGCTTATAAATCTCCATGTGAGTTTTGCCTGATCTGGCGCTATACGCCCAACATCTCGCGGACTTTGCGAACGGCGCTGGATGCATCTGGCGCGTAGCCATCTGCGCCAATCTGTTCGGCATACGCCTGATTCACAGGCGCGCCACCGATGATAATCCGCACCTTCTCACGCACGCCGGCCTGTTTGAGGGCATCCACCACCATTTTCATGTTGGGCATGGTGGTAGTCAGAAGCGCCGAAAGCGCCACCACGTCCGCGCCTTTATTCTGCACCGCATCCACGAACTTCTCTGGCGGCGCATCAATTCCCAGATCAATAATCTCGAAGCCCGAACCTTCCAGCATCATCGCCACCAGCTTTTTGCCGATGTCGTGCAAATCGCCCTTCACCGTCCCAATTGCCACCTTGCCCACCGGCTTCACGCCCTGCGCCACCAGATAGGGACGCAAAATTTGCAGCGCCTTATCCATCGCACGGGCGGCGATCAGCATTTCGGGGACGAATACCTCCCCGTCCTCATACATCTGCCCGACCTTGCTCATGGCGCTGATGAGTCCTTCGTTCAGAATGACATCAGCGGCATAGCCTTCTTCCAGCGCCTTTTTCACCTTCTCAAGAGCGACATTCGCCTGCCCCTGAATAACACCTTCACGCAGTTCATCAATAATCGTCATGCTCAAGACTCCTTGACGGTACTAAATTGACCACGCATGAAACGGTTCGTGATGGCAACTCCGGCATATAAGGCGCTGGCGATTAGCTTCAGCCCTTCGGTCGGAACGCCCTGCACGAATTGCGAACGATCAGTTCCGGTTGCAGCGTGATCTGTTCGTAATGACTCCGTTCACCTCTGATCCGGCGCAGCAGACAGTTGGCCGCCGCCTGCCCGATGGCGAGGAACGGCTGTGCAATCGTCGTCAGCGGCGGGTCGAGGTGGGATGAAACATCCAGATTATCAAACCCGATGATGGACAAATCTTCCGGGATACGCAGCGACAAACTGGCCGCCGCACGGTACAACCCGATGGCGATCTGATCGTTGGCGGCCACAATCGCCGACGGGCGATCTTCGCCAGACAGGTACTGCTGCAACGGGGTCAGATCAATCACCGGATAGCCTTCCACACGGCACACCAACCGTTCATCGAAGGGAAGTTGTCGTTCGCTCAACGCCTGACGGTAGCCCAGAAAACGGTGTTCCATGCTGACTGCGGGCGAGAGCCACGTCACAAACCCCACGCGCCGATGACCGAGGTCGAGCAGATACTGCGTCCCTCGGATAATCCCACTGAAATGGTCGGTCATCACATAATCGGTGGATAGACTCCGCAGGTAACGGTCAATCAGCACAATCGGGAAGCCCGACTCGTTCAACCGTTCCACCAGCGAAATCTCCTCCGAACTGACTGGATATAGGCCGATTCCGGCGATATGCTCATCAATCAGCTTGACAATCACCCGTTCCTGCTGCGACTGATCGTTATTCACATGATTGAAGATCACCGAGAAACCTGCTTCTTCCGCCACCTGCTGAAACCCGACCAGCATGGTCGGAATGGACGAGTCCCGCACGTAAGGAACAACAAATGCCAACCGCTTGGAACGCAGGGCCACCTGATTCACTTCTGCCAGATGAACGAACGTCCCCCGCCCTTGTTCACGGATGAGATAGCCTTCGTTTTCCAGCGTTTGGAGTGCCTGCCGGATAGTCCCCCGTGCCACATCAAACTCGGCACACAGTTCTTTCTCGGAAGGGATGACCGTTCTATCCGGCCAGACTCCACTCCGAATACGATCTTTCAACAGCCCTGCGACCTGCATGTGCAGATGGGGCGCATTTGAACTTCGATCCAGCATTTGCAACTTGTCCAGTCCAACTCAAAAAGGTATAGACGTTAGACTACTTACAAATGTACATTTTGTCAAACTGAACTGATCTTCAGCGTATACACCTCCCCCCCCATGACCTCGATCATCACCTTGCCATTCTCAAGCGGAAGCACCTCCAGACCTTCCTCATTCATCAGGGCACGTTCCACCTGCTTAACGGGTTGACCGAACGACACCGCGCTCCGCACGGGCTGGCGCGTCACGTTATAGCAGCGCACGAATAGATGCTCTCCGCTGCGATAAACGGCGCTGAGTGCCAGTTCCGGCGCGTCTATCGTCACAAAGCTAAAGTGATCGGCCAGCTTGCCACCACGCGGCCAAGGGGCTTTTGTCACTTTCGCCGGATCATCGCGGGTGATGTTCATCTCGTGCAGTTCGAGTCCGGGGTGCGTATCCGCGCGGCGGGCGAGCAGCGGCGCGTTGTAGTTGTACGCCTGCGCGTACACCTGCTGCCAATCGCCGGCATGCGGCAGAATGGCATATTCATACTCGTAATCCCCAATGCACTGTGCGCCCGGTGTGGGCACGAGTGGCCCGGCTGCAATGCGCCGCACCCACAGATCATCCCGCGACAGCCAGCCCACGCAACGCAGGAGCGTCAGGGCAATCGTGCCATCCTGATATACTTCCACCGAAGGCAGCCCGCGATTCAACACGGCCAGCCCCGCGCCGTCGCTGCTCAGATCGGTGAAGGTGCGCTGGTGCATCAACGCCGTCGGGTCTTCCACCCACCCCGTCGAGTCCGGCAGTTGCAAATCGCGTTCCGCCACCATGAATGACTCGTCCACATAGGCCTGCGCTGCCTGTATGCCACTGGGGAAATTCACCGTCAGCTTGTGGTCATGCGCCGCATTATGAATGGTCGTGCGGATGTAGATTCCCGGTTGATCGGCAAACACCGCCACCTCGGAGACGATCGGCAGCGGCACAGTCTCTACCAAACGCATTTGGCGGTCTGCCGTCAGTCCAGCGGGGATGGGCAGGACGCGCTCAATCCGATACAGGGCACGCAGCGGACCACTTTCGACACAGGTGATGGTCGCCGCCCGCCCGATGGTACTCACGGGTTGACTATTATGCTGCAACGGGCAATAGGTGTATTCGTCCCCCGTGTCCTCGGTATCAAAGAAGTGGTTCAACTGGCTGTAGGTCTTGCCAGTGGCTTTGTCCAGCACTGTCAAGCCGCCATCGTCAGCCACACTCAACTTCAGGAATGCATTCTCCGCCTGCCGTCCGCTGACCGTTAGCCCTGCCGCCGGAGCCGCCCCCGAACGCGGTTGCACGTACAGCGTGGTATAGCCGCAGGCCGGCACGCGCACGGGCAGCAACACCTGCACGCGGCGCTTGCGGTTCGCCTTTAGCACTTCCATCCAGAACACCTGCTCATCCCGCACCACCTGATGCGGCACAACCACGCCCTTCGCATCCACGATCTGGAAGCTGTCCGCCAGCGGGTCGTCAAACTCAAAATCCACTTCGGCCTGTGCCACTTCGCTGCGCCCCCAGCCGAGCGCGTTATACACGATGATCGGCATTCCGGTCTGTCCGGTGTAATCCACTTCCCGCGCCAGCCAGCGCAGGCTGTCCCGCACCAGCGCCTCGCCAACCTGCCGCGACTGGTTGAAGCGGTAGTCCATCTCGTGATGCACTTCATCAATACCGCTACCATAAATATCATCATGCGGGTGATTCAACATCAGCCAGTGCCACGCCACATCAGCCAAACCCGGAACACCTTCCGGTACTGCCGCGCCGGAGAGCCACGCCATCGCAGTCAGCGGCTCCATATAACGTTCCAGCAGCATCTCGCCCTTATGGTTGGCCTGCTTCAGATGAATGCGCGTCGAATACACGCCTTGCAAAATCTCGCTATAACGCCCCCAGCGGAACTCGCCCTCAAACAGTTCCAGCGCCTTGCCAGAACCACGCACCCGCGCCAGATGATCGCGCAAGCGGCCATGCGTCACAGTAGCGTTTTGCAGCTCGTCATTCGCATGGGCGATGATCTGCGGGATGAGCGCCTCCGGCTCGGCGTGGTCAATCCCGTTCATCAGCAGCAGAGCATCGGTATTTGCCATCGGGGTTAGCTTGTTGATGGCACGTTCGAT
>CAIVEA010000095.1 GCA_903904765.1 uncultured Chloroflexota bacterium | reverse complement strand
TGCCGCTGGCGACGGCGATCAGGCTACGCATGGGGACATTGACTAGACCGTGAATTTTGCGATCTGTCGGCACTTGCGCGTCCCAGCGAATGTCCAGTTTGGTGATGCCTTCAACATGACCGATGACCGCTGCGTTGCAGCGATCGAGAAAGACGTTTTTCAACGGGCAGGCGGGTGTGGTGAGGACAATCGTGAACTTCGCGGTGCTGCCGTCAATCTGGAGGTCGCGCACCATGTTCAGCGATACGATGTCGCGGTGTAATTCGGGTTCAATGACGGTGCTGAGCGCCGCCATCACCTGTGCATTTTGGTCAGTCATTACAACTCCTCAAGGTCTGGATGCGTAGTTGATGTAATTAGGATAACGCACATCATAAAAATTCATCAAGGCCACGTTTGAGATGGTCTAGGCGCGGGCTGATTGTATCACACCTCATTACTGAGGGACGTAGGCTGGATGACCTGTTTCTGTGCGATCTGCCAGTAGCGGCTGAAACGACGTAGGTCGAGCGCACCCGAATACTGGAGAAATGGCAGTGAGGTTTTCTCGATCACACTATAACGCGGCTTGATTTGCTGGAGAATGGCAGTATAGCGGGGGGATGGGCTAGGGGTGGTGAGGATGGCATCAGCGTGGTGCTCCTCTGCAAAGCGCAGAAGTTCCTTCGCTGGCAGACCGCGCTGGATGGTGACGGGCAGTTCGAGCAGGCATTCATAGATGAACACAATACGCTTGAAGCTGATGCGCCATTGTTGCAGCAGTTCATCATCCCATACCCAGATAGCAGGGGCAGAGGGGAAGCGTCGGAGCGCGGACGGACTGAGGCAGTCCCCGTGAATCCAGATCACCGGATGGGTTATGGGGGGATTAGGCGCGGGTGTAGTTGCGGGTAGCGTGGTCAAGCCTGCTGTGGGTGCGGCAGGAGATGAGGGTAGTAAATGGCGGGGTGGGAACAACCGCTGTTCGAGTTGCTCATACGTACCCTCGAAATCGCAGCGACCCCGCATAGGGCAGTTCTGGCAATATTGACCGTGTGTGTAGCGTTCGAGGTTTTCGCGGTTGAAGATGTAGGGTTTCTGGCTGAAGGTGCTGGCAACCCACTGCCACGAGAGATGATTACTGGCGGGGTCACCATCCAGCAAATGTTCGAGGAACCATGCCGCGCCTGCCTGCCATGTGACACGCCGCCAGTGGACAATATATGCTGCCAGCCACATGCGGGCATGATTGTGCAGATACCCGCTCTTGCGTAGTTCGGTGCTGAAAGCGTCCATGCAGGCCAGTCCGGTGCGACTCGCGGCGATGTCCGCCGGGAGGGTATTCGTGCGCTCGGTGGCGGGAATGCCGGTCTTGTCGGGTTCAAGATCGCTATTTATTGCTTCACCGAGGTGGGTATACAGACGCTGCCAGTAATCGCGCCATGCCAGTTCGTTGAGGAGCTTTGTGGCTTCGCCGGGTGCGCTGGCCTGCTGAAGTACGAAATCGCGTACCTCAGCTAACGAGAGGACACCATGCCGGATATATGGCGAGAGGCGTGTGACAGCGCCATCTACATGATTGCGGGTAGATGCATAGAGGGCAGGTTGGATGTGGCGCAGGCGCTCTTGTGCGGCGGCGTAGCCACCCCGTAAGGGACTGACTTCGCTGCCACGCTCGTAAGCCTGAGGGAATTGCTGGCGCAAATAGTCTATCAGGTCATCCCGGTTGGTGAACGCATGGCCCATCGAAGCGGACATGTTATCCATCCTGTGAGTATGAGGCACTAGGGGATGAATCCGTGCGGTGCTTGCGGCAGCGATCACTGCAATATTTTACGCTATCCCAATTTTTCGCCCATTTCTTGCGCCATGTGAACGGGCGGCCACAGACAGGGCAGGTTTTGGTTGGGAGGTGTTGTTTGGGTACGCCGCGCATAATTGAGAGGAGAGATGATGGATGTGAAATAAAATGGGGCGAGGTTGACTCGCCCCATAAGGGTTTAGACTAGCTGCCCTTTTTCTCGCGGATTTTAGCGAGCATGGCCTGTTTGTCGAACTTAGGCTTCTTGGGCGCATCGCCAGCCGATGCTTCGGCAGCAGGTGCAGCAGATTTGGCTTCTGCCGGAGCCGCGTCGCTTTTGGCGGGGCGGGCGGGTTTGGCAGGCGCTTCAGCGGCGGGCGCTTCAGCCGCCACAACCGGCGCATGTACTGGGAACATGTTTTCTTTGGTGGGGGCGATGGCCTGCTGCCCTGCCTTCTTCATACCCTTCAGGATATCCGAATGTTCCCAACCGCCACGTTCAACTGCTTCTTCGAGGGCGGTGGTGGGAGCAATTGTCTTCCAGTAGGTGTGTGGCTTGGAGAGGCGCTGCTTGTCATGAATGTGATGACGGGTGCGGTCGTAGCTGGCGAGTTCGTAGTTGTGATCCATCTTGATGGCATCGAACGGGCAGAACTCGGCGCAGAAGCCGCAGTTCATGCAGATGTCAATGTCAATGAAGAAAGCATCTGGCTGGGGAACAGGGCGACCTGTGACCGGGTCGCTACCACGCACAATCCAGATACACTGGGGTGGGCAGACTTTGGCGCAGATGCCGCAACTGGTACACCAATCTTCGCCGATACGTGCCGGGTCTTGATCTTCGGTGACGAGAAACGGGACGAAGCGGAAACGCTCTGGAACCGCGATCTTTTCATCCGGGTACTGTACTGTGAATGCACCCTGCGTTTTAAGACCTTGACGGACTTCAAAGTTTTCCTGACGCAGATACTTGCGCCCGGCATAACGGATGTCGTCAATATAGGTATTGAAGAAGTGGGTGAATGTGACCCACAAGCCGTTCACAATGCCTTTACCGTACATGCGTACTCCTTAAAAATCAGCCAGCGGGAATGCCCTGAGAGAATCCCGCGCAAATGGTTCTAGCGATCTGTTTCGCCCAACACAATGTCAATGCTGCCGAGAATGGCGACCACATCAGCGACTTTGTGCCCAACCGACATCGGCCCCAGTGCGGTGAGGTTGATAAAGCTGGGGGCGCGGACATGATAGCGCCAAGGGTTCTGTGGCCCCTTCTCATCGCCAGCCGACACCACGTAATACCCCAGTTCGCCCTTCGGATTTTCGACGCGCCCATACGATTCGCCTACCGGAACGCGCGGCGTATGCTGCTTAGGCGGAACTGGACTTTCGTTGCGAGTCTTTTCCAGCCGGGGCAAGAGTTGCTTGAGGATGCGGACGCTTTCGCGCATTTCATCCAGACGGATGAGGTAACGATCATAGATGTCGCCGTTGTAGCGCACTGCCACATCGAAATCGAGTTCGGGATAGATGCTGTACGGGTCGGCACGGCGGACATCATACGGTACACCGCTGGCGCGGAGCAGGGGGCCTGCCGCGCTGTACGCGACTGCCATTTCCGGCGAGAGGTAGCCCACGCCGACGGTACGTTCCTTGATGATTTCGCTTTCGCTGAGGAAGTTGTCCAACTCGTCAATCGAACGCGGAATGCGCTCGTTGATGAGTTCAGTCAGGTAATCCATCGTGTTATAGTCGCGCACCATGTCGTTGGCTTTGATGGCGACGCTACGCAGGCGTTCCGGCAGGTCTTTGGACACGCCGCCGAAGCGCATGTAGTTGCACATCATACGGCTGCCCGCCGTCGCCTCGAATAGGTCGAGGATTTTCTCGCGTTCGGCAATCGCATACAGCGCAGGGGTGAAGAATGCGCCGAGGTCGTTCAGCAGAAAGCCGATCGCCCAGTAGTGATTGACGATACGGGTGAGTTCTGACATCAGCACGCGGAGGACTTCGGCACGGTAGTTCGGTTTCTGGAAGCGCGCATTTTGACCGAGCAGTTGCTCAACTGCCATCGCATAGCCGAAGTTGTTGCTCATGCTGCTGATGTAGTCGAGGCGATCCGTGAAGGGCATGTTGTGGAGGAACGTATTGCGTTCCCCGATTTTCTCATGATTGCGGTGCAGATAGCCCATCACGGGTTCTAGGGATTCAATGGTTTCGCCGTTAATGGTCACAATCATGCGGAACACGCCATGTGTGCTGGGGTGATGCGGCCCCATGTTTACCACGAGGCGATCTGTTTTGAGCGAACTCGAACCGTCTAGTTGTTGAACGCTCACGCCCAGACCGAGGTCGTTATACAGCGTTTCTTCGGAGCGATCACTCAACTTAGAGAGATCTAAATCAGCCGGATAGCTGACGTTCTTGCCGTAGACGTTGAGTTCTTCGGCACGGCGAATCCAGCCACCCGGCCAACGGCTCTCGAAAGGCTTGTGATCTTCTTCGTAGAAAGCTTCTTTCCAGTCCTTCCGCATGGGGTGGCCGTTGAAGCCGTCCCACATCAGAATACGGCGCAGGTTGGGATGACCGGGAAACTTGATGCCGTACAAGTCCCATGCTTCACGTTCCTGAAAGTCCGCACCCGGCCAGACATCAATGAGCGAGGGAATTTCGGCATTGGCGCGTGGAGTCTGTGCTTTGAACACCAGCGCCGGCCCGCCGCTGATGCGGTAGGCGTGATAGACCATTTCCATCTCGTCCGCGATGCCGTGATAATCTACGGCGGTGGCGCTGGAGAGGTAGTCGAAACCGAGATCATCCTTGATGGCACGGGCGACTTCGACCAGCTTGGTGCGATCTACGATGATGCCGCTGTAGCCTTGACGGCTATCGTCTTTCACGGCTTCGGGGAATTTTTCCTTGAGGGCAGCAATTGCGCCCTTCACATCCACTTTTTCAATCAAAGCGTTATCGGTCATGTTGCCTAGTTCCCCTTGCGTTCGCGGATTTTGTCCAGCATGGCCTGTTTATCGAATTTCTTTTTGGCCCCTGCTGCGGGAGCTGCGGGTTCGGCGGCAGCGGGCGCTGGTGTAGCACCTTCAGCCTTACGAGCCAGCGCCGCTTCGCGCTTGGCGAGGCGTTCGGCCTTCGCGGGGTCATCTCCCGCGTTGGTAGCAGCAGGCTGTGCTTTGGCGGCAACCTGCTTGGTGGCGACCTTTAGCGGTGCCGGAATTTCGCGTGTGGTGTGCTGCTTGCCTTCTGCGGCGAGATGAGCCTGACGACGGATGAGATCCATTTGGCGCGGGTCAATGATGTCCGGGCCGAGGATAGGGATAGGGGTGGGTTCAGACGGCCCCACGCCGTACCATGGCACATCATCCAGATTGGCGAGGGATTGCCCGTCAATTTTCTTTTGCAGCGCGATCAGAACGTAGAGAAGCGCCTGCGGTGTGGGAGGGCAGCCGGGGACGTACACATCCACCGGAATATACATGTCAATGCCGGA
>CAIVEA010000094.1 GCA_903904765.1 uncultured Chloroflexota bacterium | reverse complement strand
TCATGAACGCTGCAACAAATGACCGAGTTCATGCAACTTGCACAATATATAGCTTTTGTTCAGCTATTGCAGCGGGTACAAGGGTGGCGATTCCCACAGCAAGCGGCGGCACTGCCGCGCTTCCACGACTGTCAGGCCATCCGCCCAATCCAGCGCGCACTGGAAAAGCTGTTCGGTCAGGCGAATATCCGCATCCAATTGTCTCGCCTGAAACAGCGATTTCTCAACCTTTTCCCGCACCACTTTCACCTCGCACGTATCCAGCGGGTGCTGGTGACGAATAAGATTCAGCACCGCGTCCGGCTCAACGCGGTGATAATCCGCCAGCGCGTTCGGCGGCGCGAGGATGCTCATGTCCACACCATAATCACTGCGGATCGTGTTGAGCGCACGCTCGCGCACATCAAAACGCAGTTCCCTTAGCCCCAGCAAGCGCAAATGCAAATCTTCCGCCAGCCACGAGAGGACATCGGCGCGGGGCGGGTCACCCGACACCTGATGCTCGATGAACCCGATGAGCGCGTCAGGGCGGCCTTCAGTCAGACAGCGTTCAAACAGTGTGCCGGCTTCCGTCCGCAAATTAGCAATTTCGTTGTCGTTGATGAACAGGTCGTTGAGATCCATCACGTTCACGCCTCTGGTTTATCCGGGCACAAATGACGCAAATAGTCCCATGTATAAATGCCCGTATGATGCCCATCGTCCCATGTCGGCATCAGTGCATAATTTCCAACCAGATCAACCGACTTGACCGCATAAGATCGTTTCGGCTTCAGCACCAGAATGCTTTCGGGGTCATGGTCACGCCCCATAAATTCATGCCCACCCCGGCATTCCACGCAAGGGCAGGCTTCGCGCAATTCAGACAACGGATAATGGCAGACACGCTCATCACCCCACACAATCTCAAGATACCCTTCGGTTTTATTGAGTGTGATATTCTTCGGACGTATTTGCTGCATCATGCCTTCGTTTCCCCAGCAATTCCATAACAGATCGTGTTTTCCTGACCTTGAGTCTAGCATAGGACTCAACGCTTGTCCGTTGATAAATCTACGATTACCTGACCAAACCTTGCGAGAGGGTGAGCCTCTGCTACAATCAGACACGCCGCATGGGAAACCATTCGGCACCGCAAACTATGGAGAGTGCTATGCGTTTTGGAATTTATCTGGCGCTTATCAGCCTACTGCTCGCCCTGCTGAGTGCCTGTCAGGGGCCACCCCCGACGCAAATCGTGGTAGTCGTCACAGCCACAACCAGTCCTGATGTGCAGGTCACACCGAGCGAAATCCCCGCCACTGCACAAGCCGTCGCCTCCGCCACGCCACAACCGCCCACTGCCACGCCGGACACCTTCCCCACGCCCACCTTCGGACAGATTCAGGTGGCGGAACAGGTGTTTGAACACGGGCGCATGGTGTGGATTCAGCCGCGTAAGCAAATCTGGGTGATGGTAGATACAGGGAACGGCAGCGGGTCATGGACGGTCTATGATGACACGTTTGTGGATGGTGAACCGGAATCTGACCCGACGATTGTCGTGCCGGAAGGCAAATACCAACCGCTGCGTGGCTTCGGTAAGCTGTGGCGCGAAACAGGTGACATTCGTGAAAAACTCGGTTTCGGCATTACACCGGAATTCGGCTATGTGAGTAATTACGAATATCATCCGGGCGGCACAACCGTGAACGGTCAGTATGTCTCCGGCCCCGGCTACCATATCCTGTTCAACTTGTACGGGAACGATAAATTTCAATTTAACGAAGCGGACGGCACTTGGACGAAAGTGCAGTAAAATAAGGCTATAGCGAACTCTAGGGCGCGTTGGGCGCGCCGCCCAACAGGTGAGGATAGCCGGGATGAACCATCTCCGCCGCTGGACGTTCTCCGAAACCATACCCTTCCCGCTGGAACTGGCCGCAGATTTCCGTCTGCGGCCTACTGATTACACCGACGATCAGGTGTGGGAAGTCCTTCCCGGCGTGGGCGAATCCCCTGCACTGGCGCTGCAAACCCGCTACGGCGGACGCGCTGGCCTCGTCAGCCTCGTGCCGATGTGGATACACGATGGCCGCCCAATCTACCAGACACAGGCTTACGCCGTCCCGCCCACCCTCATCCACTTCGCTCCCGGCTATCTGTGCCTGCAAGCCCAACTCACCCCGCACCTCGCGCTCCAAGCTGAATACTGGGCGCTAGACTCGCACAGCGTCGGCGCGGCCTTCACGCTCACGAACAGCCATACGGCTGATCTACAGCTTCAACTCGACCTGATCGGGTTCGTGGGCAGCCAGCAAAAAGAACAAAAGACTAGCACCCTCCCTCTGCCACCGGATGGAATTGCCCTCGCCCTCGGCAAACTCGCCAACCTCCAACCCGTCGTCGTGCTGGAAGGCGCAGCAGCGGCACTCGCCAGCAGCAGCGGCAAGATCAGCCGCGCCATTACCATCCCCGCCGCAGGACAGGTAACGGTGCGTCTCGTCCACGCGGCACTTGGCAGCGCGGCAGCTTCGCTGGCACACGCCCAGCAGGGATTAGCCGAAAACTGGACGGAAGCGTTTCAGCGCATAGATCAGGCTGCCGCCGCCCTGCCCGATTTCCGCACGGGTGACGAAGGGCGCGATTTGCTGCTGGCATGGTCAGCCTATTCACTGGTGAGCGCCTTCTTCAAGCCCACCGCCAGCCTACCCCACGCCTCACTGGTCGCCACGCGCAGCAGCAGTCGCGGCTACAGTCCACGCGGGGACGGCAGCGATTATGATCGCTCGTGGAATGGGCAATCGCCGCTGCTGGCGTATCCGGCGGCGCTGGCTATCGCCGCCATCTACCCCGCTGCCGCGCAGGGTGTAGTTCGCAACTTCCTCGCGCTCCAACAACCGGACGGCTGGATTGACTCGAAGCCCGGTCTAGGTGGTCAAAAACAAGGGACGCTATGCCTGCCGATACTGGCACGGTTGGCGTGGGGCATCTTCCAACTGACCGAAGATACGGCTTTCCTGCGCGAAGTCTTTCCCAGTTTGCTCACGCATTTCGCCCGCTGGTCACAGAGCGATCTTGACCGCGACGGGGACGGTCTCCCCGAATGGCAGAGCGAAGCGCAGACCGGCTACGTGTTCACGCCCACCTTCGCAACATGGCAGGGATGGGGACAGGGCGCGGACATCCGCATGGTAGAAACGCCCGACCTCGCGGCCTATTTGCTTTCCGAAGCCCGCAGCCTGAAGGAAATCGCCTACTTCCTGCGCGACACGCAGGCTGAAGCCCAACTCGATACGCGCATCAGCGCCCTGCAAACAGCGCTGGGCAGCCTGTGGTCAGATGGAAACGGGCATTTCGCCTACCGTGACCGCGACACGCACACCACTACCAGCGGGCAGGCCATCCTCACCGATGCGCGTGGCACAGATGAACTTTTGCCCGCGCAACTCCTCGCCCCGCCCAACCGTCTGATCGTCAAAGTGGCTGGCGGGGTCAACCTCACGCCACGCATGACGCTCAAACTCGAAGGTCTGGATGCGAACGGTGCAGCCATCAGCGAGACAGCCGATGCCACAGGATTCGTGTGGTCGGGCGGGCGCGGTGTCTATACCAGTCAGCGCGTGTACGCTCAGATTGACCGCGTGACCTTCGCCGGACTCAGCCGCGCTTACCGTGTGGATGTCGCCAGCATGGACACCACATCGCTAGATATTTCGGCGCTCCTGCCGCTGTGGGCAGGCGGAATCGCGCCCGAACAAGCCACCGCCACCCTCGCCTTGCTGACCGATCCGGCGCACTTCTGGCAGCCCTCCGGTGTGAGCATGAACAGCGCCCATGATACCCGTTTCGACCCGCGTGGCGCTTCAGGCAGCGGCGCGGTGTGGCCTTATGGGCTAAACCTGATGGGTGAAGCCCTGATTGAGATGGGCGAAGTGACAACAGCAACGACCCTCCTG
>CAIVEA010000093.1 GCA_903904765.1 uncultured Chloroflexota bacterium | reverse complement strand
CCATTCCGCGTCTGTCAAGTCATTGGGGTACGCTTTTCGTTCCATCCCTCCAGTTTATTTCAGCTTTTCCTACTTTTCAAATGGCTTCTCAGTCCCCTCTCCAAGACGCGGAGTACCGCTTTGGAGAGGGGAAGTAAGATGGTATTACACCCTTCGCTCTGAGGGAGAAGGGCAGGGGATGAGGGTTCTCCTGCAAAAAAACCTACCCTTGTAAGCCCCTTAGTCCCCTCTCCCAACCGCTGAGTACAGCTAGGAGAGGGGAGAAAAGTAGCGCATCCACACGGTACTCTTATCTTGTACCTTTCGCTATGAAGCGCAGCGGTGAACCTTCGGTGGGCGTAACGGGTAGATTCTGTTAGGAACGGGATGAGGGCATAGGCGAACCCTCACCCTTTTTCCCTCTCCCTCAGGGAGAGGGAATCCAGAAGCGTATAATCCTCTTTTTTCCCTTCGCCATGAGGGAGAAGGGGTAGGAGATGAGGACATAGGCCGAACGTGGAACATATCTCCGGCGATCTGCGACTGGCGCGGTTTATCGAACGCAGCAGCGAGGATGCCGATCGCCATTTGCCCGCGTGGGCGCGGCGCTCCAACCCGATCATCCGGCGCGAACTGGGATCGTACTGGCGCACCATCCTGCCGGAGACGACCTTCCTGAAAAAGGCGTTTCTGGTGCAGGCCGTCTATATCCTGTTCAGCCTGCCGTTCCCCTTCCTGATTGATTTCACGCTGCCAGCCATCACCGCCGCCATTTTGCTGTTCCCGCTGGCGCTGGTGATGTACGCGCAGGCACTGGTCACGTTGATGAGCAGCGCATCCCGCGCTTTGAGCCGCGAATACGAGAACGACACACTTACGCTGTTGCGTGCCACGCCCTATCCTGCCGGAGAAATCATCGGCAGCAAAGTGGCGGCGACCCTGTGGCGGCAGGTGGAAGACCTGAGCCTGCTGCTGGTGGCCGCCGCGCTGATGAGCCTGCCGCTGCTGATTTCGCATGTGGCCGCCCGCTGGCCGCTGGCAAGCGAGCCGCTGCTCTCTCGCGGGGTGATGATACTGGGACTGGCGGTGTCCATCCTGCGGCTGGTACTAGAACCGCTGATGGTAAGCATGGTCGGCGTGTTGATGGGCGCGGCGCTGCGCGTGCGTTCACAGGCCATGTTGACCACGCTGGCGCTGACAGGCTTCTACTTTCTGCTGCTCAACCTCGCCCAACGCCTATCTCTCTCCTCGCCACTGCAACTGCTGGTGGAGATCGTGCTGCCACTGGTACTGCCGCTGCTCATCACGGGCGGCGGTTTCTGGCTCACCCGCCGCTTGCTGGTGCGCGAATAATCCTCCTCAATTCGCAAGGGCAGCGCAGGGCATCCGCAGGCCAAGCGCCCTCTAATGCCGCTGCGAATGACGTATGCTAAAAGTACAATCGCCACAGCCTTTAGAACTATTTACAATGTGGTCATGCTCAAAATGACGAAATTAGATGTAATCTAAAGAATAGGTCACAATGGGGCATCTCAAAGCTGATTTCATTCAAGAGGAGAACGGATGATGAAACGGGTTAGTTTAATTGTACTCTTGCTGCTGCTGACGGGGCTTTTTACCACCGCCGCGCAGTCGCCCACCGCCACGCCAGTGAACCCCAACGCGCAGATCACATGGCCGCCGCCTGTGTATATCGTCTCTGGCGATTTCGAGATTCGCGGCACAGCCAATGTGCCGAATATGACCGCCTACTATCTGGAGTTCCGGCAGCGGAATTCAGATTTGAGCATCCCCGCGCAGGAAGTGTGGCTGCCCATCACCATGCCCAGTAGCACGCCCATTCTTCAAAATGCGCTGGGTGTGTGGAATACACGCACCACTTCGGATGGGGTGTATGATCTGCGGTTGACGATTGCCGTACAGGGCGGACAACTGGTGTTCGCCGCCATCGGGCCGGTGCGCGTGGAAAACAACCCGCCGCCTTTCGCACAGCGCCCGAACGTGCAGCCCACGCTGGCGCTGCCTACGCTCATCCCCACACCTACCGCCTTTAGCGGCGAACCGACGGTGATGGCTGTTCGCGATGCCAACGTGCGTAAGGGTGACAGCACCAGCTACGAGGTGGTCGGCAGCCTGCTGAACGGCAATAGCGCCTCTGTGCTGGGTGTGAGCGCGTTGGGCAGCGGCTGGTATCTCATCCGGTTGCCGAACGGCACGCAGGGCTGGATCGCCCCCAGCGTGGTGCAGGCCAGCGGTAACTTCGCCAATGTGCCGCGTGTGAACCCGCCGCCGCTGCCCACCGCTACCCCGATTCCGGCCACCGCCACGCCCAACTCGGCCATCAATCTGGTGGCGGGTAACTTCAGCTTCGCGCCCGGTTCGCCCAACTGCAACCAGCCGTTCAACGTGTTCATGGATGTCGCTAACTTCGGCACGATTGCCAGCCCCGGCACCATCCTGAGCGTGACCGATTTCCGCCGTGCTGATGGGTCGTTCCAGACCAGCAACATCGGCGCGATTCCGCCCATCAACCCCGGTCAGACGGTAAACGTCGGCCCGATCACGCTGACGGTTTCGACCTTCTACAACGAAGATCACCGCCTGTTCATGGTGATTGATCCGAACAACACCATTGTGGAGATGAACAAGAACGACAACTTCAAGGAAGCGTTCTACTTCCTGAACAAGGCGCTCTGCCCGT
>CAIVEA010000092.1 GCA_903904765.1 uncultured Chloroflexota bacterium | reverse complement strand
CTGCAAGGGAAACTCGTTTCGAACTTGAATGAACTGGAATGCGTGGGCGATACGATTTACGCCAATGTGTATTTGACGGATGTGATCGTCCGCATTGACAAGGCCAGCGGCATTATCACCGGACTGGTTTATGCTGCTGACCTGTTGAGCGACAGCGAACGCGCCGCGCTGCAATCCGGCGAGGTGCTGAACGGAATCGCGTATATACCGGAGAGCGACACCTTTTATATCACGGGCAAGCACTGGCTGAAGCTGTTCGAGGTGTCGTTCGAGGCGGTGGGGCTGCTACCGCCGCCCGAAACGCCCACGCTTCCGGCGGGAAGCTAACCATGATTCTGGCGATTGATTTTGGCGGTACGCGCTCCCGTGTGGGCTGGTACGATGCCGACTTGCAGCTGATCGTCCGCGCCGAAGCGCCCTCGCAGACGCACGAACCGCCGCTTGCTGTGATCGCCCGCCTGATTGCGCTGGCGCGGAGCGTTGTGCCAGATGGAACAACACCCGCCGCGATTGGCCTGTCCGCACCCGGCCCGCAAGCCTATACCGGACTGATTTTGCACGCCAACACGCTGCCGGGGTGGGATCGCGTTCCGCTGGCGGCGGAGATCAGCGCGGCGCTGGGCGCACCCGTCTATACCGAGAATGATGCGAATCTGGCGGCGCTGGCGGAATATCACGTCGGTGCGGGGCAGGGCGCAGACCCGATGCTGTATCTGACGATCAGCACGGGCATCGGCGGTGGCGCGGTACTGGGCGGGAAGCTGTTCACGGGCTGGCGCGGGCTGGCGATTGAACCCGGTCATGTGAAGTTCCCCGCGCCGGATGGCCGCGTGTACAGTCTGGAGGCGCTGGCCTCCGGTACGGCGTTGGGGCGGTTGGCACGGGAACGGCTGGCGGCGGACGAGTCGCCTTCGGTGCTGCGGTCACTGCCACCGGAGCGCGTGGACGGGCAGGCGGTGGGTGAGGCGGCGGCGGGTGGGGATGCGCTGGCGAACGCGGTAGTGGCCGCGTCGGGGCGCTGGTTGGGGCTGGGGCTGGTGGCGCTGACGCACCTGTTCAATCCGCAGGCCATTGTGCTGGGGGGCAGCGTGACGCGCTTGGGCGATCTGCTGCTGACTCCGGCGCGGGCGGCGCTGACGGAATTGCTGATTGACCCGGCGTTCAACGCGCCCGATCTGGTGCGCGTCTCCACGCTGGGGGACGACGGCCCGCTGCTGGGGGCGGCGCAATATGCGCGGGCGCGGGATGCCGCCCTCAACCCCGACCCTTCTCCCTCAGGACGAAGGGCGTAAGCGAGAGAGGTGCTTTTGAAATCCTTTGTCATGAAACAGGTGAGGGGTTTCACAGCCGCTTTAGAATTTGCCTTGACACCTGACGGGGGCTTTGCTAGACTCCGCCTCATCTTCCGCAGTAGCTCAACGGCAGAGCAATCGGCTGTTAACCGATGGGTTCCTGGTTCGAATCCAGGCTGCGGAGCAAGAACGCCAGCGACCATGTGCCGCTGGCGTTTTTTGTTGTTGTGTGGTGGGGGGATAGGTCAATAAAAAGAGCTATCCACTAGACAGATAGCTCTTTTATGTCCTCTGTCTCAATTCATCGATCTTGACGAGCGAAGTAGCGAGATACAAGGCTGAGTGATTGTCGCCAT
>CAIVEA010000091.1 GCA_903904765.1 uncultured Chloroflexota bacterium | reverse complement strand
GTGCGGGTGGCGATCTATTTCAAGACCCGCATCCTGACCGAGTACCGAGAGGTGCGTAAGACCAACTCCAAGATCACGGCCTCGTACAACGAGACCATCACGGGCGTGCGCGTGGTGAAAGCCCTGCGCCGCGAAGAAGCCAACCTGCGCGAGTTCGATAATCTGGCCTCGCACATGTACCGCAAGTCGTTCCGCGCCGCATGGCTGTCCGCGCTGTTCCTGCCCGTCGTGCAGATCATCAGCGCCGTCGCCATCGGCAGCATCCTGTGGTACGGCGGGCATCAGGCCACGCTGGGCGGCATGACCATCGGCGGCATTCAAGCCTTCATTGCCTACATCACCTTCATGATGTGGCCGGTGCAGGACTTGGCGCGTGTGTATGCCGATATGCAGCAGGCCGTCGCTTCGGCAGAACGCTACTTCTCGCTGATGGACACGCAGGCCGACTTGGTTGACCGCCCCGGCGCGGTTGATCCCGAAACGCTGCGCGGCGAAATCGTGTTCGAGAACGTCAGCTTTCACTACCTGCCCGAAAAGCCGGTGCTGAAGAACCTGAACTTAACCGTGAAAGCGGGCGAAACGATTGCGCTAGTCGGGCCGACGGGCGGCGGCAAAAGCACCACCGTCAACCTGATCTGCCGCTTCTATGAGCCGAAGTCGGGCGTAATCCGCATCAACGGACGCGACTACACCGAGTACACACTGGAAGGCATTCATTCGCGCATCGGCGTGGTGCTGCAAACGCCGCACCTGTTCTCCGGCACCATCCGCGAGAACCTGCGCTACGGGCGCTTGGATGCCACCGACGCGGAAATCGAGGAGGCGGCGAAGCTGGCCGGCGCGCATGAGTTCATCCTGTCGCTGGACAAGGGCTACGAGGAGCAGGTGGGCGAAGGCGGCGTGCTGCTCTCCACCGGACAGAAGCAACTCATCAGCCTTGCGCGGGCGATTCTCGCCAAGCCGGACATCTTCATCATGGACGAGGCCACCAGTTCAGTGGACACGCTGACCGAGGCGCTCATCCAGCGCGGTATGGAAACGCTGATGCGAAACAGCACCAGCTTCATCATCGCGCACCGGCTATCCACCATTCGCAACGCCGACCGCATTCTGGTCATCGAGAATGGCGGCATCAGCGAAATGGGCAACCATGCCGAACTGATGCGCCAGCGCGGACATTACTACAACCTGTATACCAAGCAGTTCCGTGATGAACTGGAAGCACAACTCGACCCGTTCACGCACAATGCGGCTATGCCACACAGCAACGGAGCGACCAGCACGGGCGAACACCCCGTCCCCAACGAAGCGCGGGTGGTGGCGGAGCCGTTCGCCTAACCGCACTGTCCGAATCAAGAAACGCAACCCCCTGCCCCGGCTTCGAGACAGGGGGTTCGTTCTTATAAGCTACGAACCTGTTGCCAGCACATATTTCGTAAAATATCAAAGGGGCGCAGTCTCCCGCACCCCGGTACTCTATGAACGCGAAAACTCAGCGGCGGCGGGTGTAGCGCTCGATGAAGCTATACGGCGAGGGCAGCGGAATACGGCTGACACGATCAAGATGAACCATCTCCTCCGCCGACAGTGACCAGCCCACCGCGCCGAGGTTATCCGCCAGTTGCGAACTGGTGCGCGCCCCGAAGATCGGCGCGGTTACATCCGGCTTTTGCAGCACCCAGTTGAGCGCGACCTGCGCCGGAGTCTTGCCGCGTTCCTGTGCAATCGCCCGCAGCACATCAATCACGTCCCATGTGCTATCCGCCACGCGCTGATCGGGCAGATCGTCCCAGCGATCACCGCGCCCGACGCGGCTGTCCGAAGGCGGCGGTTGGTCGCGGTGATACTTGCCTGTCAGCCAGCCGCCCGCCAGCGGCGACCATGCGATCACACCCACACCGTCCTCACGGCACACGGGCAGCAGTTCCCATTCCGGGCTGCGGATGAGCAGGCTGTACTCCGGCTGCAAGCACTGTACCTGCGCCCACCCGTTCTGCTTGCACAGCATGTTGACGCGCACCATCTGACCGGGCGTGAAATTGGAAGCGCCCACGTAGCGCACCTTCCCCGCCCGCACCAGATCGTTCATGGCCTGAAACGTCTCCTCAATTGGTGTGGAGGCATCCCAGCAATGCGTCTGGTAGATGTCCACATAATCGGTGTTCAGGCGGCGCAGGCTGGCATCAATCTGCTCGAAGATGTGCCGCCGCGACAGGCCGGTTTCGTTCGGGCCGTTCCCCACTGGGAAGAAGACTTTGGTGGCGATCACCACTTTGGAACGGTTGCCGGTGCGCTTCAGCCAGCTCCCCAGAATCGTTTCCGACATACCCTGATTGTATGAGTTGGCAGTGTCGAAAAAGTTGCCACCGCCCTCTAAAAATTGATCGGCCATCGTGTGTGAGGTGGCCTCGTCCGCGCCCCAGCCGAAGGTCTGCGTCCCCATACACAACTGGGAAACTTTGAGTCCGGTTCCCCCGACAAAACGGTAATCCATAGGTGTTTCCTCTCAACTCATCGTGCGCTGTTTCTGGCAAACAGCATAGCGCAGATGGTATCGAAAGGCGCGGCAGATTGTCAGGAAATTGGAATGTGCTTGGTCATGCAGATCACTTACCGCCGCATAACGCTTTCAACGCACTGGATTGTGCTTTACAATGCGAAAGTACCTATCCGTTAAGTAGATAAGCGCCGAATGCCGCCACGAACGCCTTTTGACCCGCACCAGCACCGCGACCCTCTCCTCGCCATCCTGCGCGAGGTGGTCACGCAACCCGACCTGCCGCGCCATCGGCTGGACGGGTTGCTGCGTGCCTACCCCAAAGGCCGCGACGGAATCTACAGCCGCGACGAACTCATCAGCGCCTATCGAGCCTTCGCGGGCGAAGCACTCCCGCCCTACGAATCGGCAGTAGTCGAACGGCTGCGGCGCAAGCCCGTCCGCACCAGTTCCGGCGTGACTCCGGTGACGGTGCTGACCAAACCGTTCCCCTGTCCGGGCGAGTGTATCTTCTGCCCGAACGATGTACGCATGCCCAAAGGCTACCTTTCGGACGAACCGGGAGCGCAGCGGGCGGAGCAGAACAGCTTCGACCCGTATTTGCAGACCTATACGCGCCTGCAAAGCTACCACAACACCGGTCATCCCACCGATAAGTTAGAGATCATCATCCTCGGCGGCACATGGTCGTTCTACCCGGAAACTTACCAAATCTGGTTCATCAAGCGCATTTTCGACGCGATGCACGATTTCGGGCGCGGGGATGACCGCCGCACCGAGGTGGAGGCCGCGCTGCTGACCGCCTCCCAACTCCATCCCGAACGCAACACCATCAGTGCCACCATTGACGGGCGCACCCTGCCACAGCGCTATAACCTTGTAGTGCAGCAGGTCTACCACGACGAGATGACGCGCTCCCACCAGCGGGCGGAAGCGGTGGCACGGGGCGACATCCCGCGCACGCCAGTGGACGAATACGCCACATGGGATGAACTAGAAGCCGCCCACCACGAGAACGAACTCTCGGCCTGCCGTTGCGTGGGGCTGGTGATCGAAACGCGCCCCGACCACATCAGCGAGGACGAAGTGCTGCGGGTGCGGCGCTTGGGCTGCACCAAAGTGCAGATCGGCTTCCAGAGCCTCGATGACCGTGTGCTGCGGATGAATAAGCGCGGGCATACGGTGGCGGCCACGCGCCGCGCCGTGCGCTTGCTGCGGCGAGCGGGCTTCAAAATCCACGCCCACTGGATGCCCAACCTGTACGGCTCTACGCCAGAGAACGACATCGCCGATTACGAGCGCATGTTTGCCGACCCGGATTTTCGCCCGGACGAACTCAAGGTCTACCCGTGTTCGCTCATCGAGAGTGCCGAACTGATGAAGCATTATCAGGACGGCTCATGGCAACCGTATAGCCATGATGAACTGCTGCACACCCTCACGGCCTGCTTCCGCGCCACGCCCGAATACTGCCGCCTGACCCGCGTCATCCGCGACATCCCCTCCACCGATATTGTGGTGGGCAATCAGATGACTAACTTCCGTCAGGTGGTGGAAGACGAACTGGCGGCGCACGGCGAACACAGCGCCGACATCCGCGCCCGCGAAGTGCGCTTCCGCAAAGTGGCGGCGGACGATCTGCTGTTGGATGAAATCGCCTATGACGGCGGGTGCAGCGACGAAATCTTCCTGCAATTCATCACGCCAGAACACGCTATAGCCGGATTCCTGCGCCTTTCGCTCCCGCGTGAGGCGGCGATCACGTCCGAACTAGAAGGCGCGGCTATGATCCGTGAGGTGCACGTCTACGGGCAATCCGTCGAAATTGGCGAGGCGGCCTCCGGGCGGACGCAGCACGCCGGACTCGGACGGCAATTGATCGAACGCGCCGCCGCCCTCGCCGCAGAACGCGGGTTCACCCGCCTCGCGGTCATCTCCGCCATCGGCACCCGCGAATACTACCGCAAGCGCGGCTTCGCCGATGGCCAACTCTATCAGGTACGCGCACTGTGAGGCCGCTGGCCTCCGCCGCGCTGCACAACATCTCCATCCCTGAACCCGTCAGGGCTTACTCAGCGGGCAACCCTCATCAGGGAGAGGTATAAACACCATGAACGACCAGATTGGGCAGATTGCAGAGCGTTTCGCGCAGATCAGCACCGTGCAAGCGGTGGCGCTAGCCGGATCGCAAGCCAACCAGCAAGCGGGCGGCGCTTCGGATTTTGATGTGTACATCTACAGCGAAGGCGACCTACCCGCCGATGAGCGCCGTGCAGTGGCACTAGAATTTTCGGCGGACGCGCAGGTGAGCGATTACTGGGGTGCGGGCGCAGAATGGGACGGCCCCGCTGGCACACACATAGATGCCGTGTTTTTCACGACAGGTTGGATGACTGACCAGATTGACCGCGTGCTAACCCGCTGCGAACCGGGGTTGGGCTACACCACCTGCTTCTGGCACACCATTCGCATTTCGCGCCCGCTGTTTGACCGCAACGGTTGGCTGGCGGACTTGCAAGCTAGAGCGCAATCACCCTATCCCGACCTGCTGGCGCGGCGCATCGTGGCGCACAACTTTCCCGTGCTGCGCGATGTCCCCTCCTCCTACCGGGTGCAGTTGATGAAAGCCGCCCAGCGCAGCGATCTCGTCAGTCTGAACCACCGCGCCGCCGCGCTGCTGGCGAGTGTCTTTGACATCGTGTTCGCCATCAACCACCAAACGCACCCCGGCGAAAAACGCCTGCTTGATCTGGTCGAACAGACCTGCCCGCTGCGCCCCGCCGGACTGCGCGACCAGATCACCGTTTTGCTGCGTGCCACCAGCGCCGACACGCACACCATCGGCGCAGCGGTTGACCGCCTGATAGACCCGCTGGAATCGCTGCTGGAAGAAGAGGGTTGGCTGTAACAGCGCGGTGAGCCATTTGCTGCTATGCTGAGGTCGTCAACCACGCACTCAGCAATTCATATCATGATATGGAGGCAGCATCGTATGAATGTGTATCTCGAACCGGCTGGCTTTCTGGGGACGGGCGCGAGTTTGCTGGCAGATCTGGCGCTTCTGGCCTACGTCCTGCTGCTCGTGCCGGGGATGCTGGCCGGCTTCTACTTCGCCCGCCGCAAGATGTATCGCCCGCAGCACCGCGCCGTGATGACGCTCATCACCCTGTTCAACTGGTTCTTAATCCTGTTCTTGATGGTGGTCGCCTACCGCTTTGATGTGACCGATCACCTCAAGGAACAGAGCAGCAACCTTCGTTATCTGCTGCCCACCATTCACGCCCTGTTCGGCCTGCCGGCGCAGTTTCTCGCCACCAACAATATTTTGCAAATGTGGCGCGAAGATCGTCAGGTAAAAGCTGCCCGCGCACGTGGCGAAAAAGATGTCACCCGTTATTTTTTCAAAAACGCCAAGTTTTACATGCGTCTGACGCTGGCCTTGTGGCTGTTGACCGCTGCGCTGGGCATCGGCAGCTACCTCATCCGCTATGACGTGCTGCGTCCGGCAGGCGCACCGCCCGCCCCAGCTGCCACCGAAGAAGCAGCACCCGCCGCCACCGAAGTACCGCAGCCCGCAGCCACGCCGGAAGTCACCCCCGGAACATAGAACCTATTGTGCCTTTTGCCCCTCATCCGCTATCCCCCTCAGCCCTCATGGTGAAGGGGAACAAGAGGGTTACACGATTTTGAAGTCCCTCCCTCTGAGGACGAGGGACTACAGGGTGAGGGCGATAGATTCCGGGCGGGAAATCGGCGGGGGATTCGGGTTATAATGACGGCGTACACCAGCGTTGGACTGCCTGATCGTCCGCCGGACGGTCAAAGCCAATCATGAAGGACGAACCATGACCGAGCCGAAGTATATACATGTGTCTGTGGCATGGCCGTATGCCAACGGGGATTTGCACGTCGGCCATCTGGCGGGCGCGTATCTGCCCGCCGACATTTTCGCCCGTTACCACCGTTTGAAGGGCAACCGCGTGCTGATGGTCAGCGGGTCAGATAGTCACGGCACACCGATCTCCGTCGAAGCGGACAAGCGCGGTATTCCGGCGCGCAGGGTGTTCGAGCATTATCACGAACGCTTCCTGCTCACGCAGCAAAAGCTGGGCATCAGCTACGACCTGTTCACGCATACCGACACCGAGAATCATCACCGCGTCTCGCAGGATTTCTTCCTGCGTCTGCTGGAAAACGGCTGTCTGTACAAAGAGAGCCAGAAGTTGATGTACAGCGCCCTCGAAAAGCGTTTCCTGCCGGATCGCTATGTGGAGGGCGAATGCTACCTGTGCCACTACAAAGGCGCACGCGGCGACCAGTGCGACAACTGCGGCAATCTGCTGGAAGCCACGCAGCTCATCAACCCGCGCAACCGCAACAACCCCACCGACGCGCTGGAAGTGCGCGAAAGCGAACACTTCTTTCTCGATCTGGGACGTTTCGAGCCGGAACTGCTGACCTATCTTGACCAGCACCAGAGCCACTGGCGGACTAATGTGACGCGCTTCAGCCGCAACTTCATCTCCGATGGGTTGCATGGCCGCCCGATCACCCGCGATATTGACTGGGGCATTGATGTGCCGCTGCCCGGTTGGGAAGTGAAGAAGCTCTACGTGTGGTTCGAGGCGGTCATCGGCTACTTCGCCGCCAGCGTGGAATGGGCGAAGAACATCGGTCAGCCGGATGCGTGGAAGCAATGGTGGTACAACCCGCAGGCCGAGATTTACAACTTTATCGGCAAGGACAACATCCCCTTCCATACCGTGATCTGGCAGGCCGAACTGATGGGCGTGAACGGCCTGTACAACGGCGAGGAAGACAGCATCGGTCAGCGCTACGATGCGCCGCTGCAACTGCCTTACGATGTCCCCGCCAACGAGTTCATGAACATCGAGGGCGATAAGTTCTCCAAGAGCCGCAACTGGGCGATCTGGTTGCCCGACCTGCTGGAACGCTACCAACCGGATGCCATCCGCTACTATGTGGCGGCCACCTTCCCCGAAAGCGCCGACTCGGATTTCGCGTGGGACGGCTTCCTGAACCGCGTAAACGGCGAACTGCTGGCGGCGTGGGGCAACCTCGCCAACCGTATGTTGAGCTTCGCCTACAAGCGGTTCGACGGGCATGTGCCGAATGTGGCGCTCAGCGACCTGACCGATGATGACCGCGCCATGCTGGAGAAATCCGAATACGGCTTCACGCAGGTGGGCGATCTGCTGGCGGCGGTCAAACTGCGCGAGGCGCTGGGGGCGGCCATGTCGCTGGTGCGCGAGGCCAACGGCTACCTTGATCGGCGCGCCCCGTGGAAGACCATTAAGGAAAACCCGGAAGATGCCGCCAGAGCCGTCTATACCGTGCTGCGCGTGATTGACAACCTGAAGGTGCTGCTCTCGCCCTTCCTGCCCTTCACCTCGCAGAAGATTCATGAGTTTCTGGGCTACGACGGGCAGATGTTCGGCGACCTGAGCATCGTGGAATATGTCGAGTCCACCCGCCCACACAAGGGGCTGGTGAACGATGCGAGCAAAGCCATCGGCACATGGTCGGCCAGCGCCCTCGCGCCCGGTCAGGCACTGCGCGAACCCGCGCCGCTGATCGTCAAACTCGAACCGGAGATCATCGAACGCGAACGCGCCTTCCTCGGTGCGCCGCGTGAGGAACATCCGATCATCGTCTAAGAACCTCACCCCTCTTATCCCCTCTCCGTGCTGAGTACAGCTTTGGAGAGGGGAAGCTAATCGCAGAGGATTACTAGGATACCCAAAGGAGAAACGCGACCATGCCCGACAAGACCAGCAAGAAAAGTGGCGGCGGCCAGCAAGAAGGCAGCAAAAAGACCACCAGCGGCGGCGAAACGCCCAAAACCACCCCCAAGAAGAAATGAGCGCCACGCCCGCTGTGCTGGAGCAATCTGCATAGTGGGCAATCCCGTGTTCAGGGAGGGATTGAGATGAATACACTTAAATTGAACGCCCGTGCAGGACAGGATGGGATTATCAAATTGGAAGTCCCTGCTCTGCCGAATCAAACGTTTGAAATTGTGCTGGTTCTGCAAGCCGTCGAAGAAGAAGACGTAGATAAGTTTGGGTGGCCAATTGGCTTCTTCGAGGAAACTTATGGTTCATTCGCAGATGACCCGTTAGATCGTGGTGAAGAATTGCCTATGCCTGTGCGAGATGAATTGGAATGAAATATCTGCTGGATACCAATGCTTGCATCCGTTTTCTGAACGGACGTGCACCGCTGCTTGTCGCCAGACTGGAACGCACTCCACGTGAATCGATCGTCGTAAGTGCAATCACACGCGCCGAACTCTATTATGGCGCAGCGAAAGCCAAACGCCGGAGCGTTCGCGCCAGAAACAAGATAATTTCCTCAGCCGCTTCAAATCACTCCCATTTGACGACTCAGTAGCGGAAGACTACGGGCATATCCGTGCTTCGCTCGAAAAAACGCGGTTTACCCATTAGCTTTATGGATATGCAAATCGCGGCTATTGCCTTGTTTCATAATCTCATCCTCCTCACCCACAATACGGGTGAGTTCAGCCGCATCGAGGGGCTACAGATGGAAGATTGGGAAATCTAGCCGTTAGCCGATGCCGAGTGCGTGGGCAATCGGCGGGACAATCAGGCTGAGCAGCAGCCCCAGCACGAACAACACCCCCGCTTGCCGGTTGAAAAACATCGCCCACCCCACGAACCACAGCGGCCACACCGGCCAGTTCTCCGGCCTCTCCGTCGGCTTGGGCTGCGAATACACCTTCCACGCCACCAGCAAACGCGGGAACGCGAGGAACGTCAGCAAAATCCAGGGCGAGGCCACCCGCCCGATCACCAGCAGCGCCACCAACACGTAGAATAGCACGAACGTGATTTTGTTCAGCAGCAGCGAGCGCCGTTCGCCCAGCAGCACCGGAATCGAGTTCACGCCCACCGGCTGATCGTTGCGGATTTTGTCGGTGTGCTTGCCGATCAGCACCGAGGCCACGATCAGGCCATACGGCAGTGTCATCAACAGAATCGGCAGATCGAACTGCCCGCTGATGGCATACACCGTCCCGCCGATCATCAGCGGCCCCCACACCACCAGCGCCGTAATCTCGCCCAGCGCGTAACGCTTGAGGAACGCGGTATACCCCAGACTGAGCAGCAGCCCGCTGACCGCGAAAAAGATCACCAGCGGCCCCGTCACCGCCGCCAGAAACAGCATAATCAGGCCGTCCATCAACGTCAACGCGAATGACACTTTGAGCAGCATCCCCGGCGTGGTTAGGCCGCCCAGCACCGGATGGGTGCTGTACTGCGAACGCGGATAATCTTCGGTATCCACGCCTTTGCGGACATCCGTCCAGTCGTTGACGAGGTTGTTGGTGGCATGTGCCGCCACCAGCCCGACCACACACAGCAGCGCCAGCAGAATCTTGAACGCAGTATTCTCTGCGAATGCGCCGATAGAGGCGGCCAGCAGCACCCCGATCAGGCCGGAGGTGAATGTCATCGAAAACACGCACGCCCGCGAGATCACCAGCCAGCGGGTGAAGGTATCCGCAGCATGAATATCTGGGCAGTTACAGGTATTGATTGCGGTTGCCCAGCGTTGCACGAGGGGCATTGATTGAATCGCGGGCGGGATAGGAGCAGCAGACATCGTAAAATCCTCCCGATGCACACCATAGCACGGTTCATAATCGCCACGAGTCTAACACACCTGCACAGAGCCATCATACCAAGTACAAGCTCTCATCCCTTGTCCCCTCTCCCAACCGCTGAGTACAGCTAGGAGAGGG